>JALEIR010000028.1 GCA_022769665.1 Lachnospiraceae bacterium
ACCATCTGTCTCGGAAACTGAATACGCAATGATGATTGTTTCCGTAGAGTCCGAAGTATTTTCCCGGATTCTCCAGGATTCTTTCCTTCACTGTAAAAGGTCCCATGGGGCTGTCGCTTTCCATACTGACAATCTCCGCACTGTGAAAACCGTACTTCGCCGTTCCCTCCTCATCCACCTGCCAGTTGGAGCAATAAGTATAATAATACTTATCTTGGGTCTTGTGGATTCCCGAGTCCTCAAAAAGGTAAGGTACATCGATTCTCTGCGGTTTTCCCTTGATGCTGATCATGTCGTCTCCAAGCTCCACCACCCTTGCCGTGCCGGGATCAGCCACTTTCCCTTCGGGAATTCCGCCGCCGAAATACAGATAAGCCCTTCCGTCGTCATCCACCAAAACTGCCGGATCGAACAGCCATGTCACATCAGCACAGTTCGGTGTCTTTCTGGAAATCAGCGCCTCCCCCAAAGGGTCTGTAAATGGTCCTGTGGGGCTGTCGGACTGCAATACTCCGATGCCTCCCCCATTGTCCGCAAAGTATAGGAAGAACTGCACTTTGCCATCAACTTCCTTCCAGGCTGCCGCAGGCGCCCAGGAGTTGTGCGCCCATTTTGCGGCACCATCCTGTCCTGCCACCACAATGCTGCCATGGTCGGTAAAATTCACCATGTCATCTGTAGATACCACGTTGAGGCTGCGGATTTTGCCGTAGGTATTCTCCGTAATTTCCCCGTCCGCACCGTACTCAAGGGCATCCGCCGTCATATAAATATACACCCTGTCACCGTATACCATGGCAAAGGGGTCTGCCCCAAAGCGCTGTGTCATCACGGGATTGGTATCCTTTCGTCCCTTATAACTCTCCGTATATTTCATACCTTCAAAGCATGTCTCCCGGTCATTCCCTCCCGACTCCTCCATGTCCGCCGGTTGCTTCTTGTCCGGCTCCATTACAGACTTCGGTTCCTCCGACGATGCGAGACAGCTCTCCACCTCCGATTCCCTGTTTTTGTCTTCCGACTGTATCCGTGGCTCGCCACAGGCGCACAACCCCAGGCAGAGCCCGGATACCATCAGATAAATTATTCCTTTTTTCACGTCTCTTTCCCTTTTCCCTTTACACTGCCAGATAAGAAAAGCTTCCGAAGCAGGCGGCTTCACCGTGATTGTCTTCGTCGGCTACCGCGTACATACCCACGGTACAACCCACAAACCCTCCTGCAACCTCTGTGGAAAGTGCCCGAATGTCAAGGTCGCCGCAAATCAGTGCCTTTTCTCTGCCGTCGGAATTTTTCGTTTCAAATTCCAGCTCCACGGACGCCTTCAGTCCATCTACGGTAAGAATCAGTCCCACCGTTTCACCGGCAACGGGTATTACCGCCCTGCTGACCACACTGTCCTCTCCCGCCTTGCATAAAATAACATCCGCCCGAAGCTGTTCCTTCTCTTCCCTGCAGACCTCCACACGAAGATGATATTCGTTGCTCTGTACCAGTGCGATTCCTGCACGCCTTCCCTCTGTGAGATTTGCCGTATTCAGGGATACTGCAGAAACAAACCGATGGTGCTGCTGTCTCACAGCGATATATGCAGGGCTGTCCTCTTCCTTCAATGTTATTTTACGGAATCCCAGTTTTAACCCCTCCTTGTCCAATGCATACAGGTTTTCACCGGGATTTCTCAGGAAAAGGAACTCGTCTCCCAACCGGCTCATACCGCCGAACTCATAGGTACGGCTGCTGCCGGGCACACAATTTGCCGTCGTATCATAGGTATCATCCTCCTCAGGATTCCACTCCGGCAGGTTGATTTCCACCTCATCCGTCAGGATACCCACACCGGGATTCACCACAGGCCAGTCATTCTCCCATACCACCTTGGCCAGAAAGGTCTCCCGTCCCATGGTGGTATGGCACTCCAGCGGACGCACCGCCAGCATCACCATGTACCACTCTCCGTTCGGAGTCTCTATCATATCCGCATGTCCCACATACTTGATGGGATAATCCCTGCCCAGATGTCTGTGAGTCAGTATAGGGTTACAGTAATTGTTTTCATAGGGTCCGAAAATGTTCTTACTTCTGCATACGGTCACCGCATGCTCCGGGCCCGTACCTCCCTCGGCGTGCATGATATAATAATAATCGCCTTTTTTATACAGATGGGGACCCTCCGGCCAGGGAATCTGCTTCATTGCCCCGTTCCAGACATTGTGTACCTCCCCCACCAGCTTCATGTGTTCCACATCCAGTTCCTGAATCCAGATGTAATAATCTCCGTTGTATTTACAGCCGGCGGGATTGGGATGGGTGCCGATATAGTAGCACTTTCCGTTCTCGTCAAAGAACAGGCTGGGATCGATTCCGTCTGCCCCTTCCAGATAGTATGGATCTGACCAGGGACCGGCAGGATTCTCCGCTGTCACAATATAATTGCCGCCGTGGGACACGTTGGTACAGATGACATAATAGGTGCCGTCATGATAACGCATGGTAGGGGCAAAAAGCCCCTGAGAGTGTCCGGCATTTTGCAGGGGCAGCTGTTCCTGTCTGTGCATGGCATTTCCGATCTGCTCCCAATGCACCAGATCCCTGCTGTGCATAATGGGCAGTCCCGGAAAATAAGCAAAAGAAGAATTAATCAGATAGTAATCACTTCCCACCGCACAGATGGAAGGGTCGGGATAAAATCCCGGCATAATAGGGTTCTTTGCAATCACTGTCATAGTTTACCTCTTTCCTGCGCACCTTGTAGCGCATTTTATTCCTTCTTATTTGTTCTCCGTAGCAAATACATAGAATGCCGGCTTCGGTTCGTAATTTTCATCAAACAACAGAGGACACTGTTTCAGACTTCCCGTATTTCCTCCGCCCACATTGGAATGGCTCTGCAGCCAGGAGTAGTGGTCAACAGTTCCCCAGAAGGTGATTCCGGTTACGGAGATACCCGCCTGACCATTCCGGTTTTTCAGCACATAATACAGAACGTTGTATCTGTCCTTCTGTTTCTCGTATTCTTCCTTTTTCGCCTCCTCACTGCCGTCGTAGGTATCCCGGGCCTTTAAATCAAACTCCGTTATCTGTACATTCCCCACTACCTTTGCATATCTCTTCACGGCAAAATCCACGCTGTCCATGGTGGGCGTACTCATATTATAATGCCCCTGCATACCCATGGCCGAAATCCTTGTACCCACACCGGGCTCGCCCTCCCGCTCCTTAAGCTCAGTCAGCAGTTCAATAATACTATTCATCTTTTGCGGCTCGCACTCATTGTAATCGTTGTAATACAGCTCCAAATCTGCAGGCGCATACTTGTTTGCATAAATAAAAGCATTGATAATATACTCATTGCTCTGATAGATATGCCACCAGCTGGAATTGCTTCCGTGTCTGTCCTCAGAGAGCGATTCGTTCGGATTTTCACTGTCCGTGCGGTAGCCGCCTCCGTCGCTGACTGCCTCGTTCACCACATCCCAGCCGTAAAACATATCCTTATACTTACTGTCCTCTCCGGTAAAATGAGTAAGCATGGTACGGATGTACCACTCCAATCTCTTATTCATGGTTTCCTTGTCCACATAGTCTTTATTCTTGTCATAGTCTACATGGAAGAACCACTCCGGGGTCTGAGCATGCCACACCAGCACATGCCCTCTCACCTTAATCTGATTGTCGGGATTTGCCTGATTCCAGTCATAAACCTTGTCCAACATCCTCTCAGCCAGGGAATAATCCAACTTGGGTACGATGATCGTCTCACCGTTCAGTTCTGCTTCCTCCGTACCGGGACAGAATGTACAACTATAACCCACCATGGCATCGGGTTTCAACTCATTTCCGAAGGTAATAGCATTAAAATGGGTAGTGATAATCTCCCAGACTTTCTCATCCTCCAGCTCCGCTGCCGTGGCAGCACAGCCCACCCGGCACCCCATTGTATTCATCACAGCATCCTTCAAAATCGGTACCTCCTCAGATATGTTTTCTCCGCTCTCACCATCGGCGTCAGATGCAGTGCTGTCCTGCACCGGTTCATCCGCAGTTCCTTCCTCACTCAAACTAGTCCCGGAACTTTCCCCGGTACTCTCTTCAGTGTTCTCCCCCACAGAAGGTGCTCCGGCATCACCGCTTTTTCCACAGCCCGCAAGCACTGATACCGCCATAATTGAAACCACTAAGAAAGCAATTGCCTTTTTTCTCATTCGCCCAAATCCTCCTGAATGTGATTATATATGGATTATACCGAAACATCCGCCGTATTTCCCTGTATTTTTTGCTGTTTGTCTCCCACATTTTGCTTTTTTGGGAATTTACTTTTTATTTATCTGATGCTAAAATAAAAGGACAGGAAAGGAGGACAAAAATGTCTTCTGTCAAAAGCACCCCCCCCATTTCGGAAAATAAGGATTTTTATTATACTGTGAATTCGGACACGGCCCACCCCCGCATTCTGGTGGGTACCGGTCAGGAGCTGGTGCAGTATCGTCAAGATACTTCCATACGCATATGGTATAACGATTTACCTGTAGATTACGAGACCCACTGGCACACTGCCATGGAAGTCATTATGCCGATGGAAAACTGGTATGAAGCCATCGTCCGTGATGAAAGTTTTCATATTGTACCCGGAGATATCTTTATGATTCCCCCTGGTGAGATGCACTCCCTGAAAGCCCCCGAGACAGGAAACCGCTTTGTCTTTCTGTTTGACCTTGCGCCCTTTACCAGACTCCATGGCTTTGCGGGAATCCAGCCTCTCCTGACAAGACCGATTCACCTCACCCGGGCTTCCTATCCCAACATCTATGATGATGTATATCAGATGATGGTGCAAATGAGAAATGAATATTTTAATAAAAACGAATTTTCGGAACTGACCATCTACTCCCTACTGTTGAATCTGTTTGTCAAGCTGGGTACCAACCATCTGGACAATATTAATCTCTTCCCCAATATGCGGGTATACAAACAGAAGGAGTACGTGGATAAGTTTAACACTGTCATGGATTACATAGACTCCCACTATATGGATGAGTTAAATCTGGACGACATTGCCGCTTCCATCGGCTTCAGCAAATATCATTTTTCCAGACTCTTCAAGCAGTACACCAACTATACCTTCTGTGCCTATATTACCCACAGAAGAATCAAGGTAGCGGAGGAACTTCTGGAACAGCCTGACCTTTCCATCACGGAGGTTGCCCTACAGTCCGGTTTTCCAAGCATCTCCACCTTCAACCGGGTATTTAAACAGGCAAAGGACTGCACCCCCAGCGAGTACAGAGAAAAGAACAATCAATATAACAGAATTTCCAATGTAAAAGTCGATTCACCTTAATGAAGGCGAACCGACTTTTTCTATTCCTCATATTTATATTCAAAATTCGTGAAGGTGGCGGAACCTCCGATCCGTTTCGTGGAAAAAACAGCCAAACCGCATCGGCAGCCTGCAAAATGATCCAGGCCGAAATAAAGCTTATGCCCTTTTCCCACTCTTCTCCATTTTCCGCCTTCTCTGGGCTCTCTGTAGGAAAAAAATACCGTGTCCGCACCCTTTGAAAAGTCAACCTCCATTCTCAGTCTGACTTTCGGTGAAACCAGATTGATTTCCTCCGAAATCACTCCCGGCATATAGTCCGGAATCGTGGTATTTCTGTTCTTCTCCGTGTCCTCCCGCTCCATCATCACCAGATAATATCTTCGCAATTCCCTGGTCACCGCCAGCATACCGTAACAGCCCTGTAAGGCGCAGATTCCGGCAAAATCACCCTCACTCAAGTCTGAGGCATCCACCGTCACCTCTGCACAGCTTTTCGGGAAAAACATCCTCTGAGTCAGCGTATTCACTGCCTGAGTCACATTTGTACAGAGTTTTCCCGTGATTATCGTCAATCCACCGGCCCCCGAAATTTTCCACAACCCGGGAGTTGGCTCATGATTCCACTGCCACTGCTGTTTTAATCGGCAATGCCCCTCATCATCCGTCACATATGAAAAATCATCGGAGCAATACAGGGGTTGATACTCATAGTGGGGTCTGTTGTCCGGATTTTCTACCACAGCCGGGACCTTCCCCTCCCTGCCAAATATGGGAAAATCACCGTCCCAGCTCACCGGAACCAGCACCGGGCTCCTGCCTGCCGCGCCTCTGTCCTGCATGAGAATACCGTACCATCTGCCGTCGTTTGTGTCCACAAGACCGCCCTGGGCAATACCGTTGTTGGCAAATCCCAGATTGTCATCCAGCACCTGACCTCCCCGGAACTCTCCATCCAGAGAATCACAGGAAAAACACATCTGTGCTCTCCGTCCGCTGCCGTTCTTTGGCCAGTGAACCGTGAACAGATAATACCGATTGTTAATTTTTTGAAAATGAGTGCCCTCATATCCCAGCCACACATCATCGTCTTCTTCCACGAGCAGCTTTCTTAAGAAGCCGCCGGGTTTCAGACCGCTCAAATCAGGAAGCAGTTCCCGAATCCAGAGTTCCCTGTGTCCAAACACCAGATAAACCCTGTCATCATCGTCAAAAAACAATGCGCCGTGATGGAAATAGAAATCGATGCACTTACTCTCCCACGGCCCCTCAACACTGTCCGCGGAATAAAAGTAAGTCTTACATGTCTCCTTCGCCGCAAAGCTCACGTAAAACCGTCCTTTGTAATACTTTAATGAGCCTGCCCACATACCGTAGCCATAATTGCTGCGCTCGTTGGTCATCCGCGCCTCTTCCGTTCCCTCGAAGGTGTCAAAGACGTAGCTTGCAATCTCCCAGTTCAGCAAATCGTAAGAGCGCAGAATCACAGCGCCCGGCAGAAAGTGAAAGGTGGAGCTGAGCATGTAATAAACATCTCCCACTCTTATCACATCCGGATCCGGATAATCTGCCCTGATGACCGGATTATTCTTTTTCACCAAGTTACTGTCTGTTCTCCTCATATTTCAAAAACCTCAATTTTTTTTCACGGACGGCGATTCCGGCCTCCCGCACCCGGTATCTCAGTTCCCCTCAGCCTGTTCTTTGCCATACTGCGATTCCGATCTCCCGCTGCAGGGAAACGAGTTATCCCTACTCCTCCGGCCTGGAAATCACAACCTTGCCGTCGTGCAGACCAATACACACTTTATTGTCCTTCAGATGCAGCTCCTCCATGAGCTCCGCAGGAATCTGTACACGTCCTGCCCGGTCCACAATGGCATATTCGTCCTGTGTCTCCTCCTGCCGCCAGTCGATGTTGCTCTCCTGCAACCTGTCGGCATAAGCCTCCTTCAACACACGCTCACTGCTGATTTTACCGTCCCGGATTGCCACAACGCGCTTTACTTTTCTGGACAAAGCCACATCATGAGTTACGATGAGAATAGTCTGCCCATTCTTATTCAGCTCCGTAAATACGTCAAAGATATAGTTTGCCGTCTTCATATCCACACTTCCCGTGGGTTCATCCGCCAACAGCAGTTGGGGGGAATTTGCCAGCGCGATGGCGATAGCTACCCTCTGCTGCTCGCCGCCGGAGAGCATATTCATCCGGCTGTACTTCTTATGCGCCATACCCACCATCTCCAGAAGCTCCGTTGCCTTGCTTTTTTTCTTTCCGGTGCTCGACAGGCTCATGGGAAGCATGACATTTTCCAGCACGGTCAGGTAGGGCAGAAGATTCCGCCCGTTATTCTGCCAGACAAAGCCCACCGTGTCCCTCTTGTACAGCACAAGCTCCTTCTCCGTCATGGTAAAAAGATTTTTGCCACCCACCGTCAGAGACCCGGCGCTGGGTCTGTCCAGACCGCCTATCATGTTCAGGAAGGTGGATTTACCGCTTCCGCTGTTTCCGATGATGGCGGTCAGTTCTCCTTCCTCCACCGTAAGATCCAACCCCTGCAGTGCCAGCACCTCCGTCTGCTTGGTCTTATATATTTTTACCAGACCGTCCGCCTGTATCATTGCCTGCGGCATATCTACTCCTCCTCATCGCGGTGAACCTGCATTCCGCCTTCCAGTTCAATAATCATGTCTCCGGCATCCATCAGCCCCACATCATGGGTGGTCATCAGAATGGTGATTCCCTCTTTTCTGGTCATCTCCTGAAACAGCTTCACAACCTGCGCCGCCATGGCGCTGTCCAACTCCGCAGTAGGCTCATCCGCCAGAATCAGTTTGGGGCTGTGGGCGATTGCCCTGGCGATTGCAACACGCTGCTGTTCACCACCGGACATCTCCGCCGGCATATGGCGGGCACGATTTCCAAGCCCCACCATGCCCAGACACTCTTCCACTCTCTTGTCTCTCTCTCTACCTGCGTGGATTCCGGCAAGGCGCATGGAGAATTCCACATTCTGGAAAGCATTCATGGTTGGAATCAGGGACACCGCCTGGAACACAAAGCCCATGTCCCTGCGCCTCAAATTCTCCCTCTCTCTGTCGGACATCCTTACCAGAGGGCATCCGTTGATGCTCACCGCGCCGGATGTAGGGCGGTCAAGGGCTCCGATAATATTCATCAGCGTCGTCTTTCCTGAGCCGGAACGCCCCTTCAGGATTGCCAGGTTCCCCCGGGGAACGGAAACATTAATATCCTTTAACGCTTGAAATTCGCCCCCCGGCACGGGAAAAATCCTGTTCACCCCTTCTACTTCTATCACATAATTCTTCTCACTCATACCGTTCCTCCGGTTTATTCCTCACCCAGCTTCAACGCCTTGGTCACATTCAATTTAAACAGCAGCGTAATCAGCACCACAAGGCAGACTATCATCACGCCGGCAATCACAAGATACAGCCGCATCATATCCGAGGTCTCGGTAATCAGCTTCATGGGAAGCACCTGATTCGTAGCCGCATATGCCTGCTGCAGCATGGGCACGAACATCACCGATGTCAGTTTTCCGATGCCGATTCCTGCAAAGACAGTGAACACGCCGGAAAAAATCTGTTCATTTAACAGCATATGAATCAGTTCTCCCTTGTGCATACCGCAGGCACGGAGTACACCGAAAATCATCTCTCTGGACCGGATTGACATAATCCAATAAATCAGATATCCCACCGCACAGAGCAAAATTGTCACCAGAAATCCCATGGTCAGGACGCCGTTGGTGCCCTGGAGCAGCGGGTCTTCCACCGCCGCTTTCCTGTCATCCGCGCGATTGACATACTTCGCAATACGGACATCTTTTTCCTGAATCCAGTCGTACACATACCGGGAATCGTATCCATCCTTCAGGCTGATCCACACTTCATATGGCTTCAATCCCCACTTTTCATACAGGAGATTGTAATGAGTCACCACCAGGTAATTTTCGTTGGTGGAGGTCGTGCCGTCGGGGTTTAACTCTGTTTCGGTCTTCGCATAGCCGGGCCAATAATCGAAGAAGTCCACGATTTTTCCGGTGATAGCAGAGGAATTGTCCTTCGCATCAACCTGCACTGTGACGGAATCCCCCACCTCATATCCCAGTATTGTCTGGAAGTTCCTTGAGACCAACAGCCCCCGCTCCGCCACGGCAAGCTCGTTCAGGTATTCATAGTAGTGCTTCTGGTTCAGTTCTCCCGAAACCCATGTAATCTCGCCGAATTCCTTTGTGTGTATCCCCATCAGCGATACGTTATACAGACTGCTTCCTTTATCCTTGTGTACAAAAAAAGCTTCCGTGTTATTGATAACCTTGGTATAATTCTCCGCACCCTCCATGGAGGCATATTTAGTAAAATCCGGTTCTATATATACTCCCGTGGCGGCTCCGTTCTCGCTAGCCTGCTGCCTCCAGACTTCACGCAGAACCACATCCGCTCCGTCTAAATATTCAGCATTGTCGCTGGCATTTTTCAAAATTGTACGGGCTACCGTTGCGTGGTACATGCCAAGTGCAATCGTCATAATCAGAAACAGCATGATGAACTGTTGCTTTCTGCCATTCTTGGCATTTTCCATAAAAGAAGCATAGCTGGCCGGTTTCCAGAACCTTTTGCCCACCATATAAATCAGCTGCACGATATAGGGTTGGAGTCTCAGAAACAGAAGTCCCATTCCCAGGATGAACAGGGAAGAGCTTATATACAACAGGGGATCCAGTGTCTCCCCCCGAAGGACTGCGTTCCCCAGCTCAGCGGAATTTTTATGAAAGTTATAATATCCGTAAAGAGATACTCCCAAGAGGATAACGTCCAGACACAGCTTCTCCCAGAGCCTCTTTTTCTTCAGCGCTTTCTGTTGTTTCAGATTTACGATGGTGACGCGGCTGTGGCGGATGGCGGGAATCGTGATGCTCAGCATCGTAATAAGCATTGCCGCCCCGGCATATATCCAAGTCTGCGGGGTATAAGTAATCTCCAGCGTCCGGCTGCCGTCAAACTCCAGAAAATTGCTGGCGGAACCCAGAATCATACTGAATACCGAACCCAGTGGGATTCCTACCGCTCCGCCCACCAGAGTCAGAAACAGGCTCTGATAGAGGTACAGCCTGAAGATTTGTCCGCCGGAGCTTCCCCGGCTCTTGATGACGGAGATTTCATTCCGCTCCATCTCATACATCTGACCCGAAATCATAAACAGAAACGCTCCCAGCAGAATCAGCACGGGCACCTGCAGGATGACAAGGGTAGCCCTGATTCGGTCCTGCTTTCTGGTATAGGTCTCCAGTGTCTGCCGGTAATCCGGTTCCTTAATGATGCTGCGGTAAGGACTCTCATCCGTCAGGTAATCCGTTCTCTCCATCAGATGTTTTACCTGCGGCGCCGTGATGTCACTGTACTCAAACAGGTAATGGTACTGACAGGTGACGGAAAATTTGCCGGCGTTTTCGCCGGTAAACATACGCCGGAACAGTTCCTCGTTCATCAGGCAGACATTCGTCATGTCTTCCGGCGATTCCTGCCAGTAATCGTCAAGACGCTGCGACTGACCGTACACTCCCTTCACATAAAGGCGGATTTCATTGCCGTCCGCATCCTTCATATTTTTAAAGATAAGGGTTTCTCCCACCAGGAGATTCATCTTCACCATGGCTGCCTCGCTGACCACCACTTCAATGCTTCCGTCCTCCGTCAGTCCGGTATCGGAATACATTTCCCCGCTTAAAATCTCTGCGTGGGCGGGAAGATTGGAGCGCATCGCCAGACGAAGCGATAAGCCCTTGATGACCTCCCTTCCCATAGCAGAGGAAACCTCCGATGGGGCCAGAAGATAATACCGGATAGATTCCTCCTCCGTCACGCCGAAATCAGCGCTCATATTTGCAAACAGGTTCTCCGCGCGGCTGATGGAACCGCCGCCCTCATCATTCTTTGACTGTATCACCAAAGATACCTTCGTCGGCCATTTCCCCTCCACCGATAAATAGTCTCGAAACTCATCCTGAAGCATCCTGTCGTAGGCTGCCGTCTGATACAGGGGAAAGCTGACCACCGTGGCAATCAGCAGAATGCTTCCCAGAAGCAGGCAGCAGTTCATCCATTTTTTATGCCTCAGTTTTTGTAGCATCAATCTAAGCATAATTCCATTCCTTCCGTGAGACCCTCCATCGCCCAGTAATTATCTCCGTCCGCACCTCCGGCCAGAAAACTCCTGTACTGTATCTCACCAGTTTCAAGCTTCACCTTCACATAACAGTTTTTTCCTATTACAGCCACAGCTTCCTTCGGCACCAGAAGCACATCCTCCATGACACGAACCTCCGCTGTCACCTGAAACGAGTAGACGGAGGCATACCTTTCTTCTTCCGCTTCTGCCATGGCGGCGAAATCCTCCTGCGACAACTTTACCAGCACCTTTCCCTCGTACATGGACGCCGACAGGGACATTGCCCCTGCGGTCACAACCTTACCCTCGACCAGATGAGATACCTGATTTTTGTCCTTGTATTTCACCGTCACTGTACTGCCATAGGCAAGCTGGTTATCCTTGTTCTCCACGTTCAGATACATCACCTGCTGGTCGGAAATCAGGCACACACCCATATCCGGAGACAGAATCTCGTTCTCCGTTAATTCATAATAATATGAGCGTCTTATGATGCCGTCCCTCGGCGCAACAATCTGCGTCGTCGCCGCGTCGGCCTTCATGTCTGCCAGCAACTCCTCCAGTTCCTTGATTGTCTCCTGTTTTGCAGCGATGAGTTTCTTGTTTTCCTCCTCGTTACCCTCTTCAATCAAATCCTGCAGCCTCTCCTTCTCTCTCCGAAGCTGCATCTCCTTACGATCTATCTCCGCCTGATCCGGCACCACGCGGATTTCGGCCAGCACATCTCCCTTCTTCACCGCCTGCTGGGCATGAAACAGGCTTTTCACCAGATAGCAGGTGCCGTACTTTACCGGATTGGTAACCCACTCCGTATAAGGGTAGAGCAGCGTGCCTGTCGTGCTGACCTCGGTACACAATCTTCCTCTGGTCACCTTTACGGTCTCTCCGCCCGCCGTCACAGCTTTCTGGGTACGTACCCTGTCACCCTCCTCAATGCCGGAGACAATCTCCGTGTACATGCTGTCGCTCATCCCAACTTCTACCTTGGTATAAACGTAAGCATCCCCTTCCATCACATAGGCATAATAGTCCTTTCCTTCCTTCACCAGTGCATCGCTTGGAATCGTGACCACATTTTCCCGCGTCTTGTTCTTTACCACAATCACGGCGTAATCCCCCAGCTTTAAGTCCTGCGTGTCCCCCACAGGATAAAAGACGCCGTAAACCGTACCGCCGTTTTCCTCCTTTTTCTTCTCATATTCCTCCGCCGTCTCTATCGGCATATACTCCACTTCATAGCGCTTTCCGCCTACAATGGCATAAACCTCCTCGGCGTTCTGGTATGCGTACTTTGTGAGATACTGGCTGCGAATCTCAAGCCTGGAGGGATCACACACCGCTGCCAGCGGCATCCCGCTGGGCGCCTGGTCTCCCTGACGCAGCAGATCGCCGTAATAGCTGTTTCCTGCGCCTACCCCCGCCACATAGCCGTCCATGCCGGAGCTCAGGGTTCCCCTCTTTCTGTCTTCCTTCACCCGCTCCAGACAAAGAAGGGCATACTCCCGATCCAGCTCATACAGTTCCGTTCTCTCCTTCAGAGCCTCATCCAGCTCCAGAATCGTCTGACAGACCTGATGATAACGGCTGTCGAAATCCCTATACCCATAGGGCTTGTTGTACCACTGGTCATATGCAGGATTCCTTGTCTGCTCTCCTGTCAACGCATCCGTCAAAAACTCCTCAGGCTTTTCCTTCTCCAGAGTCTGCAGAACCTTCGCATACCCCTGCTGATCCGCCAGCGCCTTTTCCCGAGATTTCCTGTCCTGCTCCAGAAATTCCCGATAGTCTTCGTCCATCGCGGCGATGCTCTTTTCCATGCTCTCAATCTGATCGTCAAAGGCTTTATAATCCGAATGCAGCAGAGCGTCGCCCTTTTTCACCTGTTCGCCGGGAAGCGCCCCATATCGGTCAAAAACAAAGGACCCGTTCAGCTGATATTCCTCTACATAAGGACAGACCTGTGCATAAAAAGTCTGCGCATCATACAGGTTCCTTCTTGCTGCAGTCTCATAGGACTGCGACACACCCACGGGCTCTAAAAGCTCCACATCCTCCGGTTTCCACTGCGCCGCCTCCTGTCTCTGTCCGCAGCCTGTTCCGGTCAAAACCACGCAGGCAAGGACAAGGCACAACCGTTTTTTTACGCCTGCCAGGCGCTGTCTTTCTCTCCTCACCGTCATTTTAAGATAACCTTTTCCCCTTCCGCCAGACCACTCAGAATCTCCACCAGACTGTCACCAAACAGCCCCGTCTCCACCCATCTGGCCTCCCGCACGTCGCCCTCGCCCAACACATACACATAATGTTTTTCTCCGGCGTTTTTTATCGCACCGACCGGCAGTGTCAACACATTCTGCCTGCTGTCCTCCACCACTGTGATTGTCCCGGAAGTACCAACCTCCGTAGCCCTTTCCTCCGGTCCATCATAGACCTCGAAAAGCTGGGTATCACCCCACTCATCCATCCTATAGGGCAGAAGCAGATATTGACCGGCACCGTTTCCGAAACTGATGGTCATAGACACCGTCTCCCCCTCGTGAAAATACTGCGCCATCTCCGGCTCTTTTGCTTCAAACAGACTCTCAGAGGTATCCATCACCGTCATAATTGTCTCGCCCAACTGAGAGGTAGATCCTACCGGGAAATCCTTCATATCGTAAATCACGCCATCCATCGCCGCATAAATCCGGCTGTCCCGATAATCCTTCTCCAGCTGTTCCAATTCCTCCCGATCCGCTGCAAGCGCGTCGCTGTAATCCTCCCTCTGGTAACGGCTGTTCTGTTGAAGCGCCTCAATCCGCTTATTCAGCTCCTCCTCGCTTCCCCCGTACCCGTAAAGATAATTAACCCAGAACCCTGAAATTTTAATTTCTTCGTTGGCATCCACATATTCCAAAAGCAGTTCGTTCTTAGCAATCCGGTACTCCAAATCCTCGATTCTGCGCTTCAAGTCCTGGCTGGACAGTTCCGCAAGAAGCTGACCCTTCTTTACAGTGTCTCCCTCCTCCACGTAAACCTGATCCACGATTCTGCCGCCCAGAGGAAACTTCACCTCCTGCTCCTGAACCTGTCTGTATTTGCAGGTAATCTTTTTTGTCTTCACCACATCCCCGATTTCCGCCAAAGCAAACTCGTAGGAACCCCCGCTGTCCTCCTGCTCTATCACAACGACGTCTTCCGGTTCCTCCTGCCGTCCGCAACCGCACAGCAAAAGGGCGGATACGATGCATACACTCATTCTTTTCAGTCGGACGCCGCTTTTTTGCATCCACATGATACCCTTGCCTCCTCCATCGTACACATTATAGTTACATTGTATATCATATATCGCTGTCCGCTCTCTAATCCTTGCGTTCCTTCCCCCAATCCTTGCGTTCTTTTCCCCGACGGACAAAAGAACACAGTGTGCACGCAGAGTGCATGAAGTAAAACGATTTATCTGCTCCGGCCGCCTTCGCGACCGATTCTTTTACGGCCGACGTCCTCCCGGAAGAGCTGTCTGCCGATATTTTTGCAAAAGTTCTTCAATCCTCCTACGGATGAAATCCCTTTGGTCCTCCTTTACAAGATAATACAGATACGCGTCATATGCATAGCTCTGGGGCATTCCTCTGCCGGCGATTTTAAAATTAACAAAACCTTTGTCAATATAGCTTCCAATCTCCTCGTTGGAGATAAACGCCGGGCGCTTCATGCACTCTTCAAAGCCTTTCTGCTGGTTGGAATTGGGACAGCGAAAAAGAGCTCCCACGTCAAACTCCAGTTGCGCCCTGGACTGCTGTGCATAATGCTGGGCACGAAGCGGGCATCCCGGAGAGCAGACCTCATTCACCAAAATCTCCACTCTGTCCGCCCATGGTTCAATTGCCTCCAGTGTCTTTGCGTCATGGTTCAGGTCATAATCCAACACCACAAGAAAATAATCCTTCTGAAGTTCCGCAAGAACCCCATCCGTCTCATTAATCCGCTTTGTGGTGGAGGAGATTAATTTGAAGCCCGGGTATTCCCGCCTGATATATTCCTCCAGTGCCGGAACGTTCACCAGAACCTGATTCATTCCGTTGTCCGCCATGCGCATAATCAGATTACAATAGGTATCATAGACATGCTTTTCTTCCAGCACAGAGTTTGTCCAGGTAAACCGCACAGGCACACCCTTACTGTTGTATAGCTTCAGGGTCGCCTCAATATCTCTCTTTCCCGCAATTCCCATCACCACTCTGCCGCCGTTCCAAATGGCTCCCGGAAAGGTGCCGTAGACCGAGCCAATCCGATAACCATCCCGAAAGCAGTTCGGATACTCCTTCATCAGAGCAATGACTGCCGCGTTTAACTGCCTGAAATAGCAGAAACCCGGCAGATGCCAGTAAACAGTTTTCTTTGCCATCATTTCTCTCCTTCCTTAGGGCCATCTGCCCGGTCTGGGTCTCATCAGGCTAATCACATGACTGCTCTCCAGACTGTTTAGCAGTGTTGTCATAGCGTCCACTCTGTACTCCGGGCGAATCAGATAATGGCAGTAAAGCTCCATCACATAAAAGAAATTTGCCGTCCTGCCCTCAAGCTTAAAATTATGAAAGCCCATGGGCACATACTTTTCCCAGATATCATCCGGGGATACATAGGTGCTGTAGCCCTGGATTGTATGGAACTCGTTGTGTTCTCCGTATTCGCAGCTCCAGGGCTCTAAGGGAATCTGCCTATTCGGAGGAAGCTTCCGATTCTTCAGCATAATTTTCTGATTTTTCGCTACGTTTTCGTAATGCTTTTTCCGTCTGGGACAATCAGGTGTGCATACAGCGTTTACCAGAATCTCGCAACGCCCCTTGTCCTCAATCCTTTCCAGCGCCTCAAAATTATTGTTGAAATTATAATCCAGAACCACCAGATTGTAATCCCGGCGCAGTTCTTCGTTCACTGCATCTATATCCCGGATTTCCTTGCAGGTGGAGCTGTTGATCTTAAATCTCGGATAATTCTTCCTCACATACTCCTCCAGCAGGGGAGAGACCAGAAGTACTTCGTTCATCCCGTTGTCTGCTGCTTTCATGCAGAAATTGCAGTAGGGATCCTTTAAGTCCTCCGCTGTCAGAAACATGTTGGTGTAGGTGTAACGAACGGGCACGCCCTTGGCATTGAAGCTCCTTACCACATTTTCCACAAATCCCGCATCGCACTGGTCGCTGAAGGAGGGTCTTCCGCCATTCCAGAGAGAGGTGGGAAACTCTCCGAAAAACGATGCAATCTTAACTCCCTCCCTGAAATACTGAGGTCTTTTCTCCAGCATAGACAATATCGTCATATTCAGGGGATAATTCTGTCTGAGACCCGGCAGGTGAAATTTGACTTCCATCTTCTATTCTTCCTTTCATGGGTATCTGCTTTTCTCTTGAGAATCTGAAGAGACTTTTACATATTGAAACAACTGTGCATATCATATCATAATAACGGAAATATTTTCATAGAAACCGCAAAGTTTGAGCTGATATTGAAAAAGGGATGGTGCCCGGAAAACACCACCCCTAAATCTGTTAATTGTTACAATCCGGTGTGTATCACACCTGCGTGATTATTGTGCCAAGGATGCGTTAAACTCATCCACTGCGGTCTGCCATTCAGTGAGATTTGCTTCCAGAACAGCGTCAACATCGGAGCCGGCTCCGAGAGCCCACAGGAAGTTATTGTTGGGATTAAAGTTCGGAACAATAGAGTGAAGGTCATCCACACCTCTGGTAGTCATCATGTCGATGGTCTCCTCAACGGAACGGGTATCTCTCATACCGCCGTACAGGTTATCCAAAAGTGAATAGTAGCCCTCCCAATCGGCACCGGGAACATCATCGGTCCATACATCGTATGCGAACATCAGCAGTCTTGCCTTTTCATCGCTGTAGGAAGAAGGCATACATACAGGGTTGTTGGACTTGTTGGTTACATAGTCGTCAGCCTTGGGTCCCTTGGGGAACATTACGAAACCGTAGTCAATGCTCTGGGTCAGCTCTACGCCGTTGACAGCGGTAGCGTTACCTTCGCTATCCTTGGAAGTACCGGTCAGCCAGCCTCCCTCGTATGCGCAGTATGCGTCATCATACATGAAAGCAGCTTCGCCGTTCATGAAACGTACCTTGTAGTCCTCCCAGTTGCTGCCGTCTTCGTTGCTGTAGTTCAGGAAGTATTTGTTAGTTACTTCGTCAATAGCGAAGTGCAGACCTTCTCTCACTGCATCGCTGTCAGCGGTCAGTGCATATGTTCCGTCCGCATTCTTGCTCACCAGAGCACCGCCGTTGGAACGAACACACTCGTAAATCATACCGCCGTTGTTCTGTACGCAGCCGTAAACATCAATCTGTCCATCGTTGTCGATATCACGCTGAACCTTGCTCATTACATCTATCCATGCGTCCCAAGTCCATGTGCCGTTTGCCTGCATATCGTAAATGGACTCAGGATCGATACCTGCATCCTTCAGCACGTCCTTATTGAAATACAAGCCTCCTCTGGGCTCGGAAGGACCTGCGTAGAAGCAGTACTTTGCATCGCCGATAGCCCAGCTTTCAAGCTCGCCGTTGCAGGTCCACTTCTCTCTGGAAAGGTCAATTACATCGCCATCCAGCTTAGAAATGTCATACATCAGTCCCTGACTTACGTCTGCAGCGGTAGCTGAAGAGTTGGTCAAAGTATAGATAATATTTTCGTCAGAACCGGAAGTTGCAGCCTGTACGAATGCCTCGCCGATGGAACCCTCGCCCCATCCCCAACCTGCGTAGTTCTTCTGAACCATGGTGAAATTGTAGGTCTCCTGCAGCCATTCCTGATAATCTCTCTGGGCTTTACCGAACTCAGTAAGCTCATCATAAGGCTTGGGGTCACCGGTCCACCAGTCTGCAATGATAATCTCCATGCCGCCCAAATCAAAGGGCTCGCCGGTCTTAGGGTCGATTCTGACAGTAGTCATTCCCTCTTCCTGAGAATCGCTGGGTTGCTCGGATTCGCTGGACTGCTGAGAATCGCTGGACTGCTGAGTACTTCCTTCGTTGGACGCAGGAGTATCAGAGTCGCCGCATGCTGCCATTCCCATAGTCATAGCAGCTGCCATGGAAACAGCCATCAGTTTTCTTAAAACTTTTCTTTTCATATTTTCCTCCTTTATATATATAAATTCCTGAGCGCTTTGATACGCCTTTTCCGCCGTCTATATAACTTTTCCGGGTTTAGTTGGCGGGGAACTTATATCACATCTTAATACCGGTGCTGCTCAAGCTCTCCACAAAGCCCTTCTGGGCGAAGAGATACAGGACAATCAGAGGTACAATCACCATCAGAGTACCTGTTGCCAGCATACAGTTGCTGTAAGGTACCGACACGCCTGCTGAACTTGCAGCTCCGCTGATTCGAGCCATATAACCGCCAAAAGTATCAGGCAGCTGTTTGAGTTTGATACTCAGAAGGCCCACGTTGCCCAGAAACATACTGGAATAAAAACCATCCGTCCACTGCCAGACAAAGGCAAACAGGAAACAGGAAGTGAGAATAGGCTTTGCATCCGGCAACATAATCCTGATAAAGGTCTTTAATGTTCCGCAACCATCCACATAAGCCGCTTCCTCAAGCTCCTTGGGTATATTACGGAAAAACTGACGGATCATGTAAATATACAGTCCGTTCTTTAGACCCATACAGCCCGCGCTCATCAGATAATACGGAATCACGGAACCCTTCAGATTCAAAGTAGAACCCGTTATCAATTTAAAGATTCCCAGCACATCGAAAAAACGGAAATGCAGATGCAGGGAAGTGGAAATTACCTGTGGCGGAATCAACACTGTCATCATCACACAGGCAAACCAGAATTTCTTAAGCGGAAACTGGAATCTGGCAAAACCGTATCCGACAAGAGTACTCACAGACACCTGCAGAACCGCTATAGTCAATGAAATCACCAGGGAATTAAACAGAGTCTTCCCGTACTCCATCAGCCCCGCGGCAAGTTTGTAATTCTCCGTGGTGAAATGCAACGGTATGGCTGTGACAATGGGATCATATAAATCCTGCTCCGTCATAAAACTCACCGAGATTTTATTTAAAAGGGGCTGCAAGATCAGGAAACATAACCCAAAGAGTAGTATCGCCCGACATATGCTGATGCCGTACTGCATCACAGTCCTGCGCAGGAGATATCCTCCGGACTTTCTGTTCCTCTCCCAAAAGTTCGTATACTTTCCTGTCTTCACCTTACTCATAGTAGTAAACCCCCTTTGAGATGATGAGCGAACTGATTCCCACAATCAACATGACTAACACAAAATAAGCCCATGACATGGCGGATGCCAACCCGTATTTCAGGTTTACACTTATGAGCTCGGTAATCTTCTCGATGATTTTGTTGTCCGACCTCATACAGAAGTCCACCACGGTGTAAATCCAGTTCACAAGGAACAGGGAACTCACCATAGGGAAGGTAATCTTCCAAAGACTCTCCCACTTGGTACAGCCCTCGATATCCGCTGCTTCATACATACTGTTTGATATGGTCTGCAGTCCCGACAGAAAGATAATAATCTGAATACCGGAGGAAATCGCTACATTATAAATATTATCAATGACCTCAAACAATTTTTCAAAGGCTCTGACACCCACTCCGGAGGTCCTCAGAATCTCCTGAATCGCGTCCGTAATTCCTGTCGTTCCCTGAGCGTTCAGCTCCACAGTCTGAGCGACTGCCGCCATCAGGGCATTATCAGAATCCAGCTTCAACATCACGCCGGATGCCAGAATCACGGGAAGAAAGAACACGGAACGCACAAACGCCCTTCCCTTGAACTTCTGATTCAGCACCAACGCCACAAAGAAACTGAATACCATGATAGCCACAGAATAAATCGCCATCCTGGCAAGCTCCTCCGTGAGATCCCGGGTGTAGTCCGCATCTACCCGAAAAGCATAATTGTAATTGAACAGACCGCGCCACACAGGATTAAAGGTTCCCGCACCCAGCTGTACATCGCAGAAGCTCATATACAGGGACTGAATAAGCGGTTGCACCATAAAGACCAGAAAGCCTATGATGAACGGCATAATGAACAGATATCCTGAAATGGCTTTCCGTTTTTGAAGACCTGCTAACTTGTTCTTCTGTCTTTTCATAACCTCTACCCTTTCTAAACTTTTCCTATTTCTCACGCTGTCAGCGGACAACCTTATAATCCCTTGCCGGGATTTCCACACCGTCCGGCGTCACCACGTCGGTAAAGCTGTAGTTCACATAAACCCTTGTGCCATCCTTGTAAGTGGTACAGGACAAATCCGCACTCAACTTCTCGTGAGCAACCATTTCCTGATTGAATACATGCCCCATTTCACTGTTATATCTGTTATAAATATCCATCATCCTGTCATGCCATGCGGCGAAATCGGAGGCATAATACTCGGTGTAAAGGGTCTTCTGCAGGGCAAAGGACGTTTCCCTCATCAGGGAGAAAGAAAGTCCCGCACCGTACTCTGCGGACTCTAAAAGCTCCTGCTCCTCATTTCCACAGGTATTTAAGGGCGAACCCACATAATTCACAAACCCGTGAACAGCCAGCTGGTAGAAGGGAACCTTCTCGTCCAGAATGGTATAACCGCTGCCGGCCAAATCCATATTAGTCACCATATCTGCATAAGCCACAGCGTAATCGTTGCCCATATTAATCATAATCTTTTTTCCGCTGTCGGCTATCTGTCTCAGTTTTTCCGCCTGAGAAACCATAGCGGCATTTCTGCTCACCGTTTTCTTCAGATTATAATCGGAGGAAAGATCCATGCCGGTGTCTCGGAAAGCCACATTGGCATTGTACTTCTCCACCGCCTCGGCAAGGACATCCATGTTTTCATCAATCAGATCCGCACGGAGAAGATAATAACTGTCAGTGCCCTCCCGCGCTGCGTAGGTCACGGCACTGTAAATAAACAGTTCCGCTCTCTCCTTACTCAGGAACCTTGCAGCATCCGTGAAGGAAAAGAATCCGTCAAAAATATTGCTGTCATATTCGTAATGAGTCACACCCTCCAGATAGAGGTCCACGCCCAACTCCTGCGCTGCGGTTCCCAGATTTTTCAAATCCTTCTTGCTGCCCAAATCAGAGACGAGTTTTGCCTTCCTCATAATTTTCTGGTTCACGCCGCCATTACACCAGCCTGTGTACTTCACAGAAATATTGTCCATGCCCTCCTCAGTCAGCTGTCGGATCATGTCTTCCGCCTCGCTGTACCCGGTCAGCTTCAGAGGCCGGGAGACCGGAACACCCAAAACCTGCTTCACCTTATCTACGGCACCCACAATCTCAAGAGATACAGGGACACTCTCATCATCATTCATGTCAAAATCTTGACCATATTTATCCTGCAAATAACCCTGGTAAGCTTTCGCCATATCCACATAGCTGTTGCTGTTCACAAAGCGGTACCGCTGGGTCAGGGTCTCATGAGGCAGCGTCTCCAGAAACTTGTAGACGTTCTGGCTGCCCAAATCACCCACCTCATAAAGTTCACGCGGGCTGATGCTGTAAACGGTGTTCACGAAATTATAGCTGCTGTTGTGTCCGGCAATGTCCGCCTGTACAGAGGCATACGGAGCGCCTTCCTCCATCATACAGATAAAGGAATCGTCGCCGTTTGCTATGCCGAATACATTGAAGTATGCCCTCGTATCATGCACCACGGCGTCTCTGGACAGCGCCATATCCCAACCGTACAGGCTCGCATAATAAGATGCCTGTGAGAGCTTATTGTTGTTAAAGTTAATCAGTGAGCCGCCACCCTCCGGCACCAAAAGATACCCCTCGTCCTCGGGACCGCCGGCTCCGAAATAAGGAAGAAGAACCATAGTGTAAATGGGAGTACTGGATTTATACTCCAAATCATCCAAAGGCATCTCCACCACAAGGTCGCCGTCCTCCAGACGATAAATCACACTCACGTTGAAGGTCAGATTAGCGTTGACCTTTTCCTTATTGTTGAGCGCCTTATCCGCCGCGAAATCCTCTACCGTATACCCTGCCGCCTCAAAAATGCCTTCCATCTTCATATTCGTCGCACCCTTGGCAGCAGCAGACAGCACATATATAGGCTCCGTCTCCAGAATAGGGTAATCGGCAAGCAGCGCTTCTTTATCATCTTTTGGACCCAGATTATTGATATCGTATTTCTTATAGTAGCGCTTGAGGAAACCGGAGTCCTTGACCTCCATCTTATCCATCCACTTTTCCATGTTCACCGCGGTAATAACCGGAGGAATCATGTACTCACGCTCAGATTTGCTGACGGAGTAGTCGACCCGGATATAATCCTCTCCCTGCTCTATTTCATATAAGCCGTTCTCGATACCATAACTGAAATTGTCGTAGGTAGTCTTCAGACCGGTAGACTGGCTGAAGGTCAGCAGCAGGGTAGACTGCAACCTTCCCTTATATGCCGCCAGCGCAAGTGGATCGGAGTCCGCCTCGGGAGGATTGGAATACCACACCTTCCCGGTCTCCTTCACTTCCAGAGTGAACTGTGTCGTAGTGGGATCCATGGTAAGCTTCAGCTT
The DNA here is from genome assembly GCA_022769665.1 of Lachnospiraceae bacterium. Classification (GTDB taxonomy): domain Bacteria; phylum Bacillota; class Clostridia; order Lachnospirales; family Lachnospiraceae; genus Acetatifactor. The sequence continues at coordinate 23,089 of JALEIR010000028.1, forward strand.
GTCGTTTTCCACAACAATAGGGCTTGTAGATCCTTCATAACCCCGAAGTTCAATGGGCTTCTGCGGTTCACTGCTCGTCTGGAAATTGATAATCACCGCTATTGCCGCTGCTATCACGGCTGTTATGATTAAGGGAGCCGTCATACTCTTCAGCCACTTTATCACTGCGGCTTTCCTTTCGGCATTTTTAACTGTTCTTTCTTTCTTCATGGTCGCTCCTATCCTTCCGCCCGTCAGATGTCCTTATATTGCACCTATTTGCTATAGTCGGAACATAATCTCTTTAGCTAGGGACACAAAATACGCAATGCCCTGAGAAATCATGCTGAAAAACAGCAACAGGATAAATACAATCACCAGCATTGCAAACAGGCTGGCCACAATAAATAAAATGTTCTTTCCCACGTTGAACTCGTGAATCTGACCCATGGCCGCAACAAACAGCAGAGCCGCCCAGACAAGGGAAATAGCACTGAGCGCTGAGTAGAACTCCGCCTCGTCCACCGTCACGAAGTTACTGAAAATCATCAGCGGGAACTGCATCAGCGGATAAGGGGTCAGTGCATAGCAGCTCGCCATGTACACCTGCCCCAGTCTGCCTTTGCCGTCAAAAAGCGTCGTCAGGCCCCAGTTTCCGATTACAAACATCGCAAGAGGAAACACGATGCTGGCCAGATACAGGAAAATATTAATATCCTCCCAGTAGACCCTCAGGAAAATAAAACTGGTGTAGCGAAGCTTCAAGATTCTTATAAGCAGGGTCAAAAACAGGATGGTGTTTGCCGCCGCGTAAGTTCCCCTCTTCTCGTGGGTGAGATCCCAGAAGCCGTCCAGAGGATGTGTGGTACAGTACAACGCAAACTTCAGACTCGCAAAATATTTTTGATAAGTTTCTTTCTTTTTCAGTGCAGCAATCATACCGGCCTCCGTTCTTCTAGTTTCTGAAGATATCCGCGATGTCTATCTCGTGCTTAATTTCCTTAATCTTACCGATGGAGAGAGGCACCAGGAAAGCTATCAGAATCACGGCAACAATAATCACAATGTGTTCCTCCACCCACTCCTTACGGTACTGTTTATAAGCCTTGGAATAGTTATCATCATCATATTTCAGTTCAAAGTACTCCATCGCCTCATGGTATTTCTCCTGACGGAGCAGAGAGCGTCCGATACCGATGTAGGCCAAATCATAGTTGCCGTCCAGCTTCATAACTTCACGCCAGCTGTCTCCGGAGGCTTCATAATTGCCGTCGTCAAACTGCTCAATCGCCTGATAAACCAGTTCACCGAATTCAGTAGGAGTAAACAGTGTCACGCTGCAGGCCAGAGAATCCAACACCACCAAATCGTGCTCCATGTGTTCAATGGCTGCAGGGCGTCTGAAGTAACCGTCCATATTGCCGTTTCCGCCAAAGCAGAACACCGTCTTGCCCTGATCATCATAACCGAAGAGACGACCCCTGTTCTTATCAAGGCAGACGTAAATATCATTGTCCAGTACAGTTACATCCGTAAAATAGGAGGGACCTTCGTAGCCGCCGCCTTCACCCCAGTAAAGGTCGCCATAAGTGGGGTACTCGCCGTTCTGAACCAAGATGTCATTGCCCATCAGATTCAGCTTGCGGACAGCATCCGCAGCGCCGGAATCAAGGTCATCTTCCTCTTGTCCGCCGGCACAGGCGTAAATGAATCCTTCCTGATCCATATAAACATTGTCATATGCGGTAGGGACAAAGGAAGTCATACGCTCTCTCTGCTCCTGCGTTGCAAACTTCTTCCAGATATAATCCGCCCAGTTGTAGGTAACGGGTGTCGCTCCTACAAATCCGGAAAATGTACCGTCAGCCTCGTACTTACATAACCCCTGGTTGATACTTTCTGCAATACAATAAACACGCCCGGCCGTATCCACCACCAGCCTTGAAGGTTTGAAGGTACTGTCGGCGTTCACCGTGGAATCTACCGGAAGGTCAAACTGTAAAAGGTAATTCAGACTACTGTCTACCTTCACAATTCTTGCGTTTCCCTTGTCACAGATATAGATATCTCCATCATCGGAAACTGCAATATCCGTGGGGCCCGAAAGACTCTTTACGTCCGTATTTCCCTTGATGCTGTCGAATGTACGGACAACCTCAAACTGTTCCGTACCGGTACGCTCCATCTGAATAACCCTGTTATTTCCGGTATCGCAGATATAAATCATATTGTCCTTAACAAACATACTCTCAGGAGCATTGAAATTCATATCCAGACCAAAATCCGATGCGGTGTACACCTTAGTCACCGTGTAGAAGTCCGGCGAATCCTGTACGTCGCCCCAGTAGTCGTAATTGTAGGTATAGCTTCTCTCCACCGCCATAACGCTCATGGAAGGCGCTGCCAGGGCTATTGCTCCCAACGCAATCGTGCCGATTGTTTTTATCATCCTTTTCATACGCCACCTCATTCCCTGTTAATCCTTCAGACCTGAACTTGCCATCGTCTCCAGGATCTGGCTTTCGGAGAAGATGAAAATTGCGATGGGAACCACCATCAGAACCACCAGCACTGCCGCACCCTGTCCGGTTCTGGCAATACCGCCGCTCTGGATTTGCTGCATGGCATACACAAGAGTCTTCTTTTCTTCGGAATAGATGAAGGTTGATGCTTTGTTGTTCCAGAGTCCCTGCACCGAGAAGATAATCAGGGTCATCCACGCCGGCTTTACGTTAGGCATCACGATACCGGTGAACACTTTCCATACGCTAGCACCGTCTATCTGTGCCGCCTCAATCAGAGAGGTGGGCAGACCCTCCATGAACTGCTTCATCAGGAAGAGTCCCATGGGAGATGCAAAAGCAGGGATAATAATCGACCAGTATGTATCAATCCAGCCCAACTTGTTCAGAATCAGGTAGTTAGGAATCTGTGTCACGTAACCGGTAAACATCATTGCCACCGTAACCAGCTTAAAGAAAGTCCGGTTACCGGGGAAATCGTACTTCGCCAGTACGAAAGCGCCCATGGATGCCACGATCAAATGTCCGAAGGTTCCCGCAAAAGTAATGAACACCGTATTAAACAAATATCGGGAGAAGGACACCCAGGACTTTCCCATTGTCACGAACAAATCGGAGAAATTATCCATCGTAGGGTTCTGCGCCAGAATCTTCGGAGGAAACTTAAACAATTCATCCAAAGGCTTCAGCGCGTTGCTCACTGCATACACAATAGGGAAGGCCATAACAACCGCCACAAGGACCAGGAACAGATACAGGAAAAAGTCGCCTGCGATGGAGCGATTTGGCTTCCTTCTCTTGATTAGCTTTTTGTGATATACAGCTTCTACTGTTTCTTGCTTTTTCTTCTTGCTCATATCAGGTTCCCACTCTCCTCAACAGACTTTGAATTGCTTTTTCGCAAAGTATCATAATCAAGAACAGTATCGTCGCGATTGCACATGCATAACCCATCTCAAATCGGGTAAAGCCGTAGTCGAACAGGTGGGTCACTATGGTTCGTGCCGCGTAGTCGGTACTGGGATATCCGCACAGCGCCATGGTCACATCGCAGACGCTAAAGGCCTGAGTGATAGACATAACCGCGCCAAACATCAGCATGGGCTTCATGTTAGGAAGAGTGATATACCACAACTCCTGCCAGCGATTCTTAATTCCGTCCATGTATCCCGCTTCGAACTGAGACCTATCCACGCCCTGAAGGCCTGCCACAAAGGAGAGGAATCCGGTGCCCAGACTCATCCACAGGATGACCAGCATACATATCGGCAGCATATAGTCCGGATTAATGAACCACAAAACAGGCTTATCAATAATACCGAGGTTCATCAAAAATGCATTCACATATCCATAAGCATCTCCCCGGAAGAACACGGAGAAAATTACGTAACAGTTACCCGCAATGGAAGGGGCGTAGAACACAACGACAGCCACACTTCGCACCCATCTGGGCAGCTCGTTAATCAGCCAGGCGAACAGAAAGGACATTATGTAGCCCAACGGTCCGGTCACCACGGCAATCAGGAAAGTGTTCTTCAGACCGATCAGGAAGATGTCGTCCTCCAGTATCAGGCTGATATAATTCTGAAGTCCGATAAACCGGGGACTCTCCAGAATATTGTAATAGGTAAAGCTGTAAAAAATGGATATCACCACCGGCGCCACGTAGAACAGAGTAAACAGCAGCGCATAAGGCAGGAGAAACAGGTAGCACATCTTACTTTTTGACGCTTTTTTCCATGCAACCTGCGTGTTATGCTTTCGCAGTACAAAATACTTTTTCCAATACTCTTTCATGCTTCACTCCCCTATTCTCCATCTACCGGCAGTCCGAACTCAATCCTCTTCTTTTTGATTTCATCGTTGATAGTGACTGCGTAATCTATGATAGTTTCTCTGGAGTCAGTTTTTTCGTTAATCACCTTTCGAATTGCGTTGGTGATGTGGCGCCCTGTGAAGTAACCGCCGGGCACCTCGCGGATTCCCACCGTCTGTTCCCACTGTGCGTCCAGCACCTCAATGTCGTCCGCGCTCCAGGAAAGCTGTACGAAAGCGTCCTTGTTCGCCGTAGCGTACCGGGCGGAGGATCCCAACAGAGCCTCAATCTCGCGTCCGAAGTTCACCTGCGTATCGGGCTGTGCCCACCACTTCATGAACTCCCAGGAATCCTGCCTCAGTTCCTCGTCCTCGGTGGCAATCATCATGGTCGCGCTGCCGGTGATGAAATCGGAGCGGTCTATATAGGTGCTTCCGTCAGGGTTCGTGTACTCCGTGCCGGGGATTAAAGTGAAATCCCAGAGTCCTCGAATCTCGGGAGCGGATACCATCAGCGTGTTGTAGGTCGAATATGCAGAAATACCAATAGGCATTTCTCCTGAACGGAAACGGCTGACAAAATCATACACCGTAGGAATTCCGTAATCGTTAAAGTACCTGACATAATCCTTGAAAGCCTTCACACCGGCCTCGTCGTCCACCGTGGTTTTGGTTCCCTGTTCATTGTACATGTCGCCGCCGTACTGGAACAGAAGCGTAAAGTACAGTGACAGGTCAGGAGTATTGGATGCGACGGCCGTGGAGGCGGTTGTTGTCGAACTGCTGCCCGCTGCGGTAGGTATGCCCACCGAGAGGTTGTTGCCCTGAATGGTAGGAAGCATTTCAATCAGATCCTGCCAGGTATTGGGAATCTCCAGTTCCAACTCCTCCAGCACATCTTTTCTGTAGAACATTACGTTGAAGGTCTGAGTCTCGGGTACCGCGTAAATATGTTCATCCAGACGATACTGCTCATACGAGCTTTCCGTGTAATGGGAGAATACCTCCTGCCAGTCATCGAACTGTGTCAAATCCTCCGCCGCATTACGCAAAGCGTAGTTCACAGGCTGGTCAGCGCCCACGGAGAGCACCACATTGGGACCTCTGCCCGCCATCACGGCGTTCATTACAGCGCCGGGATCAACCACTTCCACATTTACCTTTACACCGGAGTCAGGAGTAAAGGTATCGTCCACCATGGACTTTAAGATTGTTCCCTGATCACGGCCGGTGAGAACCCACACCTTCACCACGTTGTCGCTTCCGTCTTCGTCATATACATCGCCCACTGCGTTGTAGTCCACAAAAAAGGATGCTGCAAAGGATTTAATTTCATGCCAAATCTTCGCAAAGAAGTTCGCCTTGTCCTTCTCAGGCTTCACGTCAGTGCCGCTTACCACCAGATAGTCCACATCCAGCTTTGTCTCACTCAGATTAAGAGCAGCGGTTCCCAGAGCGGTAATGTTGTCCTTAAAGGTAGTGAACTCCAGCGTAATCTTCTGGGGCTTTTTGCAGAAACGTTCCAGCTGCTGCGCCACTGTCTGCGCTGTAGCTATCTGATCGGCTTTCTGTCCGCTGTACGCCACCATGTCATCCACGATCTTGTACAGTCTCTTTGCCTCGAGATCCATAGCTTCCATGACCTCAGGGTAATTCTTCTCTATGTAATAGTCTCTGTACTGGTCAGGGCTTGCACCCGTGTACACCAGAATTTTTCTATAGATTTGATTCAGGCGGAAGGTGGAATCCTCCAGTGCCTCCAGAATGGATCCTACACCACCCAGACTTGCCTCCAACCGGACAGTATGCTCACCGGCGGTCAAATAAAACTGATAGGGATTTCCGTCCGCATCCGCAAGCTGCAGACAGTTCCAGTCATTGCTGTATTCAAAACCAATCTCCTGCATCTCAGAGAAAGGAATCTCGCCGTCTATGTACACGGTTCTGTTGGACACCATGCCTCGGGAGTAATTCTGACGTCCCTTTATCATGATATTGTAATAGCCGTCCTCCGGAACCTCGAAGCCCCATTCAATCCACTGACCGGAGCTTCTCCACGCATCGCCGCCCACATAATTGAGCACCGTGTTGGTCACACTGTTTGGCTGGGTGGTCGGTGAAGACCTGTCATATTTTGCATAGAGAGAGGACTCGGAACGATAAATGGAATCCTCGCCCTGAATCACCTGGCAATAACTTTTCGCAGCTTCGGAGGCGTTCACTTGCGGCTGCTTTGCCAGATACGCCTGATAGTTGTCAATGGTCTCAATCCCGGCTACTACCAGTTTTTTCAGAACAATCGGTTCATTCTCGCCGGCAAGGCTGATTTCATTCTCGCCTTTTTCCAGATAAAACATGTAAGGCTCCGTCACATATCCCATATCATCGCGGAACCGGGATTGCTGCCAGTCAAAAGCCTCAACTTGGACAGGGCGGATCTCATTGCCCTGATTATCCACTCTTTTTTCTCCGCCGTCAGTCCAAATTCTTGTGAATGAAATATTCAGCGCATCCTCAAAAGGAATCTGACCATTCACATAAACGGCTCTTTCTGCCGCAACGCCTCTGGACTCCGGAATCAGATATTCCATATATAAATTATAGAAACCCGTCTCAGGCACATTTACCTTCCAGGTAACCAGAGATCCGGTGCCGGTATACAGTGCCTTATCAGCGCCCTCGTAATTACTGTAAACCTCCACATCACCCTCTGCGGTATAATCAAACAAATCTACCTCAACGCTCTGTGCAACGCACGTTGCATCGGTATGCGCATTGAGGTACCCTGTATAGGTTCCCTCTCTCTCCATACCTTCCACATCAGTGATCAGGTCATGCCCTTCATACTTTTCATGAAAATCCTCTACCTCGCGCAAGGACGAAAGGACAGCAATCACTGCCACCACTGCGATAACCCCTACTGCTACAAGCACTTTCTTTACAGAGCTTTTCATACTTTCCTCCACAAAAATCCCGTCTTAATCGCATTTTATACATACAAAAGGATCGTAATACCCTTCTTACAATAGCATATTACACAAAAAGGTCCCCTTATGTCTCCTCAATCCTTGCTATATTTCCATTAAACGTTGCGATTCTTTTGTGTGAGTTGTGCAGAGCGGCAAGTTTATCCCGTTCTGTCTTCTCATTCTTTGCTATCTTTTTTCCAAGTGTTGCCAAATCGTACAAAAAAGAAGTGAATCGCTTCGATTCGCCTCTCAAATATTGCTCAAATTTTGCTTTTTTTACCTGTCACGGTATACAAAATCACGAAATTCGGCAGAACCGCCCGCTTCCTCTGTGGAATACACCACCAGGCCGAATCTGCACCCCGTAAAGTGGTCCAACTTGAAATACAGCTTGTGCTCACCTCCTGCCTTTACCCACGGATTCCGTACCTGTAAGCCTGCACCTCTGTAATAGAAGGAAGCCGTATCCTGCATATTTGTAAACTCTACTTCCAGCTTCAGACGGACAACGCTTTCTTCCAGCAAAATCGCCGCAGTTTCCCGCTCTCTGCTCTCCTCCTTTTTCAATGGCATCATGGAATGACCTTCCGTTTCCATAGTACGCACCGTCAGATACAGCCTGCCCTCTCTTCTGGTGACACCCACAAAACCATAGCAGCTCTGTAATACACAGATACCGGCATAATCACCTTCCTTCAGATTACTTCCGTCCACTGTAACCTCTCCGGCACATCCGGGATAGGCCATCCGCTGGGTAATCATATTCTTTGCCCGGGTCAGTTCCTGACAAATTTTATCGGTCTGCACCCGAAAACTTCCCTTCTCCCGGTCATGGAATATCAGGCTTTTGTCCGGCTCATGGTTAAACTGCCAGCAAGGTTTCAGTTCTCCCTTAAAATCATCGCTTTCCGTCAGCGGACGATATACATATCCGGGACGGGTGCTCTCTACGGGAAACTCCTCAGGTATCTTTCCGTTATCACCAAACACCGGATAATCCTTCTCCCATGTCAGAGGCATCAATATCGGTATCCGTCCCACTGCTCCGCTGTCCTGGAACAACATGGCATACCATTTTCCATCCGGAGTATCCACAATGCCGCCCTGGGCAACGCCCTGCCCACAGTAGCCTCTGTCATCATCCAGCACGTCGCCGCCCGTAAATTCTCCGGTCAGGGAATCCGCCACAAAGCAGCTTTCCGTTCTTCTCCAGCACTCTCTTTTGGAATGGATGAAGAACAGATAATATTTCCCGTTTATCTTATAAAAATGAGTCCCCTCGTAGCCGAGATTCGGATTACCCTCGTCGCTGACCGCCAGCCTGTGAAGTCCGCCCTCCAGAGGTCCGCTCAAGTCCTTTTTCAGCTCCGTGATATAAATATTTTTGTTGCCGTAAGCGATGTATACCCTGTCGTCATCATCAAACAGCAGAGAACAGTCGTGGTAAAAGCCCTCCACAAAATGCTTCTCCCAGGGGCCCTCTATCTTGTCCGCCGTATAAAGATAGGTTTTGTGAGTATCATTTGCCACAAAGCATATATAATAGGTTCCCCTATGATATCTCAAAGATGCCGCCCACATACCCTGTCCGTAAATACTCTGCTCTCCCTCCAGCTTCTGCCCCGGTGTTCCGTCAAGCGTATCATAGACGTAGGCCGCATGCTCCCAGTTCCGTAAGTCGTAGGAGCGCAGGATTTCGCAGCCCGGCATGAAGTGCATGGTAGTACTCACCATATAATAGGTATCCTCCACCCGAATCACATCCACATCCGGATAATCCAGGCGAGTGATGGGATTGATATGAGGGTACTGCATGGTACGCTCATAGGAATAGCCCCGGTCCGGTTTTACCCTGCCCGGCTTCCACTCAAAATACACCACTGCGTTTTCTGCAACCGTAAAGGTGCTTTCCGTCCTGCCGTTTTGGGGGATGACTCTTGCAGTCCTCGTATAGGGTACCGCCGTTGTGCGAAGAAGTTCGTTTTCCTCCTTCGTAAGATTTGCAGGTTCTCCCAGATCATGCCAGGCCTTCAATGGATTGCAATGCTTTTCATCCACGGTCTTTGTCAGAAGACAGCCTTCCCCGTTTTCTGCCATTTCCAGAGTCAATGTAAAATCATATCCCCTGCGGTTGTTGGTCATGTTCCAGACCACGCCCCTGTAGGTTCCGTCCTCCAGGCACATCACCACAGCATTGTTGTCCCGGTGAATGCAGTGCCCCGGCTTCTCCTTCAGCTTTTTGAAGAAGGCAAAGCTCCAGAAGGTTGGTTTGGGGATACAGCCGTTTGCCACCAGCCCGAAACCGCCGTGGAAGGGGGTGAAGGGCACTCCCTGTTCCTCAAACACATCTCCGAATGTCCAGTAAGAGTAGGAGGCATTGTCCTCTCCCAGCCGGGCAAGCTGCTGCGCGATAAATGCCGCGTTCTGATTTGTGTCATGCAACGGACAGTTGGGAATATAGGAGGTATTGAATTCCGTAATATGAATTTCCAACCCCTTATACTCCGGAAAACTGTCGATGATTTCACGGGTGGTATGCAAATTGGCAAAGCCGTCCTCCGCCTTCATCAACTCCGCATAGCCATAATGTCCGACGTTCTCGGGAAACTCTGTAGTATAGTGATGTCTGGTGACAAAATCCACCGCAATGGAATTGTCATGACAATACTGCATAAAGGCTTTTATCCAAATCTCATCACTGCCTCCGCAAACCGCCGGACCACCTACACGGAAGCGGCTGTCCACCGACTTCACGGCGCAAAAGGTATTGTGGAACAGTCTGAGATACTCCTGCATATCCGCATGTTCCCAGAAGCCTGGCAGATTCGGCTCATTCCAGACCTCAACGGGCCAGGTCACCACCTCATCCCTGCCGTACCTGTCACACAAGTGTAAGAGCAAGGCTTTCACCATTTCGCACCATGCCTCATAGGAAGCCGGAGGCGTGGTATTGCCCTTCCAGTAAAAGACGGTCTGTGTTCCGCTTGCCAACCTTTCCGGCATGAATCCCAACTCCAGGAAAGGCTTCAAGCCAAGCTCTCTATAACTGTCCATTACTCTGTCCAAGTAAGTATAGTTATACTCGACCGTACCGTTCTCACCCACCTGATATATCGCCATATCATCGCAAAAAAGGCCATGGCCCCTGATATGCCGGAATCCGATTTCCTCCTGAACCAGCTTCAGCTGTTCATAATACTCCTTATGTAATGCCAAACCCATTCTGCCCGTGCCGATGCAGAAATCCACCCGATTTTGAAAATCCACGTTTTTTTCAGGTGCAAGTATCATCCTTTTCTGTTCCATAATCCCCACTTTTCCGGCACCATACCGCCTGCTTTATTGTCGCTATTTTACAACATTATCCCTATTCTGTAAACTTCTACGCCATGGTGTCGGTGTGCTGCTTTACCGTCAACAGGGTTTCCACCTCGCTGTATTCAGCCTTAACATCAAGTTCCTCTGTCACATCCAGCATAGGCGCGCCGTCAATGTCAAAGTACACTCTGCGGATGCCGCTGCTTCTCACTCCTTCGGTGCCCGGTCTGGCATGATAAGTATTCCAAACGGTTCCGTATTCATCCGTCACATAGGCGTTATGTCCCGTTCCGTACTCACCCGGAACACTTCTGGAGGTCAAAATCGGATAATTATTCTTCCTCCAGTTCTCCCGTTTCAACAAGTCTTTTCCCTTCTCGATGACAAGGTAGCTGACCACATAAGAAGTGTCTACCGCTGCCGCGGAAAATGTGATATAGAGTTTATTTCCTCTCGGCAGGGCAAAGGGTCCCTCCTCCACAAAAGTATGGTTATTGCCCCAGCCGTAGTCAGGCTTTGACAGAACCAACGGTTCTGAGGCCAGCTGCCAGGGTTTGTCAGGATTCAGTTTTGCAATGTAGAGCCACGCTCCCAAATCCTTGGGTAAAAATTCCCGCTGAGACCAGATGACATACCATTCCTTCTCCCACTCAAAACAGGTCATATCCAAAGATATGGTTTTGCCCGCCGGACACAAATCGCTGCCATCCGCTTTCACAATTCTCCGAGGCCTTGACCAATCCTCCCTGCGAGTGGGATTTCCGCCCTCCCTAAGTTCCATAATATGGCTTTCTTCCCGGAAAAACTCTCCCGGTGTGGCTGCATGGAATATGTACAGTCTGCCGTGTATAACGTGAAACTCCGGTGCCCATAACAGCCCTCCGATTCCCTCATAAGTTTCGGAATCCAAAATCAGATGCTCTTCTGCATTGACCAGTTCCGGTATGCTGTCCGCCTCCCGGATATAGAGCGTATGGTTGTCGTCCGCGTCATTGGTAGCAATAAAGTAATATTTTCCTTCCCAATACCCGATGCAGGGGTCCGCCCTGTTGAATGCCACCGGAAATTCAAAATGTTCCTGATGAACCTTTCCGCGGATGGAGTACTGCCCGGGCGTATTAAAGTCAACCCCTCTCAAGTCCCATTCCACAGGCTTTTCCTCCGAACCGCCGTCACTGTATAACGCTTTCGCCCGATACCGTTTCAGTTCTTCCGCCGATGCTGCTTCCACCTGCCCCGGAAAGGAGATACCGATGTTTTCAGGCGTCAGGAGCTTGCACTTAAGCCGCTCTGCAATTTCTTCGGAAATCTCCACGGCATTATGTAAAACCGCTCCATCCATATCTGTCAGGGAAAGTCCGTCAGAAATATCGGTTATTCCGTCTTTCTGTAACTTCTCTGTTGGCAGCTCTCTCTTTTCCCTAAGCTGCAGCTTTCCCATATCCTCCAGTTCTCCGGCATACCACTTTCCTGTCTCGTCCCGCCAGTTCAGGACATAACACTTCTTTTCGGAATCATAGATGCAACTAATCTCTTCCACATAATTTTCACTCAGAGTCAGCAGCCCGAGCTCCCGATATTCCAGCAAATCTCCGGTCTCCCACAGCAGAACGCTTCCCCTGCTGCTTTCGTCCGCATCCCCGTCTCCTCCGATTCTGACGGCAATCACACCGAAGCTATCGTCTGCCGTTCTGAAAATCCACGGTGCCTTCAGGCTCATGGGATTTAAAGAGCCGTCCTCATTCTCCGTGGCCAGCGAAAAGAGCACTCCCGAATTGTGGTTCAGACCCTTGTAGTGCACGCCGTCCTCACTGAGCGCCAGGTGCAGGCTGTAGGCCAGCCTGGGGTCATACAATACATTGTCAATGGGTATTCTGGTATACCCCATTACATAATTAGACATAGAAACCTCCTTTTCTTGTAAAACGTTTTACAAGGTATAATTTTATAATACATCAGCTCCGGCCATCAAACAACATACAGATAGTACCGTGGTGCAAGCCCCCGCGTATTACTGCTGTCATTTGATGGTCGAACTGTTCTTATATGTATTTGTCCAGCTGATGAGAAACTTCCAGCACATTCTGTAAAAGGTCTCGGGTATTATCCGCCTTTACCAGATTATCCCTGCTGGATTCTGCCGCCTGCGAGGATGTGGCTAATACTTCCTCCGATACAGCTGACAGCTGCATGATATTGTCCACAATCCGGTTGTTTGCCGCAGACAGGCTGTTCAGCATACTGTCTATCTCGGAAATGTTTGCAATCAGCTCCTGCACATTGGCGCTCACGGCCTCGCAACTCTCGGAAGCCTGATTAATCATGGTGTCCTGTGCACCTGCAGCCTCCCCCGATTTAACAACTGCCATGGCAACACTCTCGGAATCTTTGGCAAGCTCGTTTAAAATACCTGCAATATTTTCCGTCTCATGCTTGGTCTTCTCCGCCAACTGCCTGATTTCATCCGCAACCACTGCGAAGCCCCTGCCCGCCTCACCGGCTCTTGCGCTCTCGATGGAAGCATTCAGCGCAAGCAGATTGGTCTGATTGGAAATGGAAAAAATGGTATCAACGATGGTCTTAACCGCATCCGTCCTCTCCTGCAGCCGCTTCATGGAGTCTGTCACCTCCACATTCGCGCCCCGGATTACCTCGGATTGCTTTTTCAGATTTTCCATGGCAAGCATGCTCTGTTCGTTCAGCTGACCGGACTGTCTCGCCGCAGCCACCACGTTTTCGGAATAGGAAAGTGTTTTGGTAATGGAGTCCTGAATATCCTGAGTCATAGCTGTTTGGGTCTGAATGTTTTCCGCGGTAGACTGATTGCTGTCCGCAATATCCTGCATGGAACTGTTCACCACATTGGTGGAATCGTTCAGCCGGGACATTATGCCCATAGCTTCCTCGGTGCCCTCCCGCACCTGCTCCGCCACCCGGATGACGTCATCCATGATTACCTTTTGCTTTTCCTGCTGCCGCATAAGGCTGTGGCGTGTATCGTGGTTGAACCGTGTAGCAAGGTTTGTCGCTATGTAGATGAAAATCATCACCACACAGATGACGCATGTGGCGCAGACCTGATCCATCAGGTCCTCACCTACATAAGCACGGGTCACAAACCCCTTTAAAAGAGTAGTGATAATGTTTATTCCGCTCAGCGCCGCTCCCGATATCTTTGCATACTTTCTGTCAAAGAAAAGAATGCCGGTGATAAAGGGCAGCACAGATAAAAAGCGGACATAATAGTTGTCAAATGCCATTGCCATCAGAAACAATACACACAGCACTCCCGCAAGAGCAATGTACTTAATCTTTGCATCCGAATGATTTCTTTTGAAAAGAAATGCCATAACGGCAACGAAAGCAGCCGCAACTACCGTGTTGGCTGTCGCATAGCCCATCGTTCTGATTCCCCGCAGGGTAGCCACCCAGATGATAATCAAGCTGAAAGTGTAAAACAGGCTGAAGCTCACAATCATCAGCTGATGCACTTTTTTAATCTGTTCCTGCCTGTCCGCATACAAGTACTTTTTCTCTTCCATAGTCTTCTCCATTTCTGCCCCGCCCTTGAAATATGGGCGCAGACACATTATTCTCCTGTCATCCAAGTTCTTCTGTCAATTTACATATTTCGTCAATCATTTCGCCGATGGTCTCAATAGTATCCAAAAGCGGTGCATCCGTTGTAATATCGATTCCGGCAAGAGCTGCCAGCTCGACGGGTGCCAATGTACTTCCCGCCGCCAAAACCTTTTTCCAATCCCCGATAGCGCCGTCGCCCTCCCTTTCAATCCGCTTGCACATCTGTGTGGCAACGGTCAGTCCTGCGCTGTATGTATAAGAATACAAACCCATGTAATAATGGGGCTGTCTCATCCAGGTCAGCTCCGCTCCCTCATTGATTTCCACGGCATCTCCCCAGAATTTCTGCAGTGTATCCCGCATAATGTTGCTGAGCGTGTCCGCCTGCACACTGCCTCCTGCATCCACCAGCTTATATACCTCTCTCTGGTAAGCAGCCTCCATGAGATGAGTCACAAAGTTATGATAATATGTATTGCCAATCATGCAGGTCAGCACCCAACGGCGAAAACGCTTGTCATCACCGGTTTTCAACAGATAATGGGCCATCAGCAACTCATTCATGGTGGAAGGTGCCTCCACAAAATAGCTGGAAACCTCCGTGTCAAAAATAGACTGTGTACTGTTACAGGATTTAAAATGTCCCGCATGTCCCAGCTCATGGGCCAAAGTAAACACATCGGACATCTTGTTGTTCCACGTCATCAGGATAAAGGAATTCTTTCCGTAAGGGCTTGCACAGAAGCCGCCTGTGGATTTCCCCTTGTTCTGTGCAAAATCTACCCATCGTTCCTCGTAAGCGGTGCGCACCATCCGTACATAATCCTCTCCCAGAATGGAAAGGCCTTTTTCAATATATTCTCTGGATGCCTCGATGGTAACCTCCGGAGCATAGCTCGGATCAACAGGCAGCTTCAAGTCCGCGAAAGTCATTTTGTCCAATCCGTGAACCTTTTGAATCAGCTTTGCATATTTGCGCATGTGCGGAGCCAGCTTCTCCGTAATCAAATCAATCTGCCGGTCATAAAGCTCTCTGCTCACCTTCTGACCAAAAAGAAGATAATCAAATACTGAGTCAAAGCCCCGAAGCGTTGCCATGGTTTTCTCCGTCTGTACATTCGTATTGTAGGCTGCAGCAGTCACATTTTCATACTCTTTGATTTTCTTGGAAAAGGCATCAAAGGCGGCACGACGCACTTTTGTATCCGGTTCATATTCGTAATCATCTTCAAACAAAGTATATCCCAAAGGATATTCCTTTCCGTCAACCGTAAAAGGCTCAAACTTGATATCCGCCAGTTTGGTAATATTGTAAATCTCATAGGGCGCGCTATAAATGCTTTGACTCAAAGCAGAAATAACGCGCTCCGCTTCCGGATGCAGTGCATGGGGCTTATCTCTCAAAATATCCTCAAGAAAATGTTTGTTCCCGCTGCTGATTTCTATTGCCTTTTTGATGGTTTCCTCACTCTGCTCCAGGATTTCACTTTTTACAAAACTCAGGCTGCTTTGCAGTTTTGCACAAAGACGACTGATTTTCCCCAGCCTCTCCTGATTGTAGTTATTATAATAATCTACAGACACCGCCAAATCACAATAATTGCCCGTTAAGGTCATCAGTTCGTACACCTGTCTGTACTCTGTGACACACGCCTCGATATTTTCGGGTGTATTCAAATGTCCTTTGTATTTTTCAACCATGTCCCGGGTCATTTTTTCCATTTTCTCCGCATCACGGAACATATCTTCTTCCGTGGCATATATTTTAGACAAGTCCCAGGTCAGTTCAACCGGGACGTCTTTTCTGTCTTTCAGTTCCTCTGCCATTCCCTCATCCTCCATCTATACATAATAATTTTATTCTACTTCATTTTATCCGAAGAGTAAACGATAATTTTACAGTTTCCAAGTACCCGGCTTCAAAGCACAACTACATTGCAAAGAGAATCGCTCTCCGCTGCCGTCACCAGTTCCGCGGCAAAATCCGCAGTGTCCGCTTTCAGGTACTCCTCCAACTCCGTATCATTTTTCCATTTTTCACGTACCATTCCACAAATCATTGTATCCAGCGCAGCTTTCAGTTGCTCTTTGGAATACCTGTTCACAATCTCTTTTAACCTCTCATACTCCAGACTCCCCGTTTCCGTTCCCGTCAGCATACGCCCCAGAATATGCCGCAGCAAAATGCTGCAGACATTACAAAAAAGCTTTTCATAGGACTTATGAAATTTCCGAAGAATATCACTCACATATTCTTCCGGAAAAGTTCCCATAAATTTCTGCTCCAGTCCGATGTACGCCACATACTTTTCTATGGCACGGATTCCCGATGCATCTCCTACAGGCTGAAGCCTTGGATAATCCAGAGTGATTACATTTTTCTGGGGTTCAAACCGGGCATCGTAATACAGGAAAAAACCCGGCAATGCCTTTGTCACCGTGTCACAATAATTTTCATTTCCGTAGGCGCAAAAATGCACTATCATGTAGACCGTATCAAACTGCTCTTTCATAAACTCCAATAATTCATCGTCCGTCATTTCATCCATGGTTTCATTTTTATAGAGATAAAAAATCTCCTGGAGCCGTATACAGGTGTCCGGATAACTACTTTGACTAATATAGGGAGAATCGTAAAATGTGTCTATCAGTTTCGGCAAAATGCTTTCGCCGAATTCCACCCTTTGCTGCTCCCTCAAGATTTCTCCCCGAGCTGCAACCAGCTTTCTACACTCCTCCTCGGTAAGGGTAAGCCCGTACTTTTCTGTTTTCTGATTATACGTCCGAAAGGAATGTATTGGTAGACTTGAAAAAATTGCGTTTTTGTGGTAATATATGACATGAAAAGAGGGAAAATTCTTTGAAAGAATTTTCCCTCTTTATCTATTTCCGATTCATTTATTTCACTTTAATTCTCTGTCCGACATAGATATATTTCTGTCTCATAATCTCCGGATTCAAAGCTGCCAGCCGATTCAGTGTCAATCCATTCTTCCGGGCAATCCTGTACAGATAATCACCCTTTTGAACAATGTAATACTCAGCGCCGGTCTCTGCCGATGCAGAATTTACTGTTTTGCCGGTGTATCCTATCACAATCTTCTGCCCTGGATAAATCCGGTTAGGATTTAAAATCTGAGGATTCAACGACAACAATGCCGATAAGGTCATATTGTTCTTACGGGCAATTCTTCCCAGCGTATCTCCTCTTACTACAGTATACTCAACAGGCACACTGACGGTCTCCTCACTGACTGTCGTATCTGCAGAGCTACTCTGACCACTTCCGTTGTTGCTTTCAGAGGAGCTGTCGGTTTTTTCCGCAAACGCAAAGTTGGAACAATGGGTTAAGGTTAAGGTGACCTTGCCTTCCGACAGGAAATAAGGCATTGTCTCATCGCTGGTTCCGTCACCATCTTTGTCGTGAAGAATCACCAGTCTGGAAGCATCAATTCCCGTAGGCACGGGCATGGTAATCGTTACCGGCATACGTAAGTCTCCCGATACCTCTGATACATGTCCTGTACCTGCTGCAGTTTCCTTCAGGCAAATATTCAGCTGCACCGCCTTACTGTAAGAGCTGTTCACAGTTATCCCCGCTCCGGCTTTCTCGCCGATTACCAGCTGTACACTGTTGCCGTCTGCCACATTAAATCCTGCGCCTATAACCTTTACGGTTCCGTTAATACTTCCTGCAACAGCCGGTTCCACCGTAGGTTCCTTCTTTATAATGTTCTTTTCCGATGCGTAATCCTCTTCCAATGCGGAAAGCTTACCCAGCAATGTTGTATTCACGCTACCGTCAGAAGTCTGTACGACACCGGCAATACCCGTAACACCGAAGGTACTTACCAAGGTACTTACTGTGCCTGACGCATCGCTGGCTGCACCATCGGGCCACTGGGAATTAATTGTGTCCAGAACACCACCGGGTTTCACCACCACGGTACCCACTGCATAGTCAGAGAATTTATCGGACTCAAATGATAAGGTTCCTGCTGCTTTATCGTAGGTTGCCGGAATTCTTTCATATACGCCATTGTGCTCTCTCACGACCACATATTCCTTCGTTTCATCCAAGCCGGTGCCAACCGTAAGTGTTACCTTGATTTTTGTTGGTAATTCATCCTGGGAAGTTACCCAGTAATCGTCGTTTGCTCCCTGTTTAACAACCTGCTTTAAATCCACCTCCAGCCACTGAGATACCTGTAATCCCGAAGCAGCATCGCTTGCCTGCAAACTGTTCTTTTTGCTTTCATCGGTGAAATCCTTAACCGTCAGCTCCAGATTACCGGAATCAATGATGTTTTCGCCGCCTGTAATTGCCGCACCGGTAACGCCGGTAGCTCCGGAGACATTCATAATATCTTCCGTACCGGTAAACAGTGCACTCAGATGAAGATTTGTGGAGGGCATAATAAAGGTAAAAGTACTTACATTATCTACATCCGGAGTTAAGACAGTATCATTTAATTTTCCTGCTGTAAACTGATATTTATACTCGGGTACAATCTTAACCGTAACCTTACTTCCCGGAATAATGGCAACACGGCCGCCCTGTTCATCCTGCTGGTTGTTGTTAGCACCGGGCATATCCGTGTATTCGATTCCGGACCACTGTCCGGTCTGACCGGATGCAACTGCTGATACAATTTGAACCTTTCCATGCTCTACGAACGCATCGTCATTCATACTTGTATCGTATTTCCAGATAACCGTATAAACCTTTCTGTCAATCTGAATATGGTATTGTTTCTTTTCAGTTACAGGATAAGCAGTACCACTGGTGATTACACTTGCATTCGGTATATCAAATGACTGCAGATTCCATGCACTGTCATTGTCCGTCACCTTGATTTGAGCACTACTTACATCAGTACCCAGGCTGGCCGAAGCGGAAGTCATTGAAACCCAGGTATTTCCTCCATCCGTAGAATATTGCACCGCTCCCTTTTGAATTGCCGCGCCAACCGCATCTCCTTCCAAAACGAAGGAAATAGCATCTGTAGGTACAGAATCTCCGCCGCCGGTTTCACCGCCGCCCGAAGCAGTCATAAATTCCACCTGCACCTCATATTCCTTGGAAGTACTTGAAACCGTAATTGTATTCCCCTCTGTTCCGGTTGCAGCATCCTTACTGGCCTCAGCCATCGATTGTCCATCCAGATTCACGCCATAATTACTAACCTGACAGTTATCACCCGGTATTACTTTAATATTTACTTTTGCCGTACCATCCGGAAAAGCAATATTGCCGGTTGTACTTGTTGATACTGTATCAGTACCCAGAGATTCGCCGCTTGCATGCAAGAAAGTATAGGTTACATCTCCGGTTGCGGAATCCCTATTACTAATATTCAGTTTTAATCCCCCATTGCCTGGAGTCGGATTCGTTTGGGTTCCGCCGTTATTGCTTACGAAATTAACATTCAGTATATAGGATTTTTCGTTTTCCAAATCAAATCTTTGACCATTCTCACCGCTAATTCCGCCAAAATCTGTTACTCCTGCGAATCCTCCGCCGGATGAGGCTTCCACTCTTGCGCCTTCGCTTGCTGTTGCTTTGACTGTAATATTCGACGCATCCTTGATATCGATGGCATCACTCGATGACACAGATGTCCATTCGCCGGCGGAATCTAACTTGTATGACACACCGTTACCTGTAACACCGGATTCATCGGTAACGTTGACCGTAAATGTTGTTCCGTCGCCTTGCGCTTCTGCTTTCAGATAATTGTTTCCGACTACCGAAGAAACAATCAGGACAAAGCTCAGAAGCCATGCGATTTTTCTCATTGTTTTCATGCTTTTCCTCCTCGCAGTATTTTTGAGTCTTTATCTTATCGTTCAGGCTAATTCTTAGCCCAACCGGCATAGAGCGTAATTGTCTTTGGGTGACTCCAGTCATAGTCATCCCCGCTCTTTTCATAAAAGTCCATTCCAAACAAACGTGTCTTTCTGTCTCCCCTATTTGCTTCCGTATACCAGCCCGTAAAGGTATAGCCCTCCCGTACGGGTGTGGGATACGCACACAGATATATATATGCTCCCGATCCCATGGGAGCCTTTGCATCATAGGTCAACGAGCTTTCGTTTTCAATGGTGCCGCCGTTTGCGTCAAGTACCAGAAGATACGGGTATTCGCTGATACCGTCATATCTCCATGCCCCATGGATTTCAATGTCCCGGCTGCTGCCGATCCCCTCCTCCGGTTTAATATAACAGATGTTATCTATTGTCAACGCATCACCAAGCATTCCTATCAGCGGACCGGAAGCCGCTGATTTATCATAATAAACGACCCAGCCCATAAAGAGGTACCCATCCGCCGGTTCATACGCAGGCATACTGTAATCATTCCCCTGCAAAAGCAGTGACTCAAACACAAAATCCTGCATCAAAATACGATTGTCATAAGTTTCAGGGTCATAGCTGTCATTGTAAACGGTCAGAAATGAAGTAGCATCTTCGACCGGGTAATACGGCAGCGCCCCCGGCTCTGCATTTTCCGACTGTTCTTCCCGGTATTCCGAAGATTGTTCCTGTCCTGTGGGCTGTTGCTCCTCCGGCTGTTGCCCCTGTGTCCGGTTTCCCGGTTCTTCCCGATTCTCCGGCTCCTCCACAGTCAATGGCGGATTGTCCGTTTGCGGAAGATCCGACATATCCGATGCATAAGACGCAATCGCCGTATATCCAATGACCGAACATGCCACAACCATATATAACATTTTCTTCCGAGTAGATTTACTGCTCCTGCTTTCTGTGGATGCGTTGCCTCCACCCTGCAGATACTCGTCAGGGAGTGGTTCAAACTCCTGCCCTGTATTGTATTCCATATCCTTCTTCATAGGCATCGAACCTACTTATTATGTACATCCAGCTGAGGGAAAGGACATTCCACACCCAGCTTTCTGAAGCCCAGAAGCAAATCACGGTTCAGCGTTCTCGTTGCAGAGAAAATGTTTTTCTCCGAAACCTCCACAACAAAACGGAGAAGAATTCCGGAATCTTCCAATGCCTGTACTCCCAGATACTGCGGAGCTTTCTGCATGGTATCTGTATGTGCATTGTAAATTTCCTCCAAGAGCTTCGGAAGCTCTCCCTCCAGCTTTTCGATATCCGTCTCATAAGGGATTGCAATATCGCTGACCGCCCTGGACAGATTGTCGGAACGATTCAGGATATTCTTCATCTCTGAATTGTTGATAATCTTTACATTGTCTCCGGTATCCGTAATACAGGTTGTCCTGATGCCGATACTTGTGACGGTTCCCCGGAAACCGTTTACCTCCACAATATCCCCAACATTATACTGATTTTCCAGCAACATAAAGGTTCCGGTCACCACATCCGCAATCAGGCTTTCCGCACTGAAGCCTACAATCAATGCCAAAATTCCAACGCTTGCAACGATTGTCCCAATGTTAACTCCGAGAATGGCCAGTCCCCAGCAGAGGATTACGATAAACGCCACATACTTGGCAAGGCTGGATATCAACGATACCACCGACCGTGCCCTATGACTCTTGGGCTTTATACTCCCCAAAACAAAAACCACCAGATTTTCCAAGAGCAGTACACCAAACAGCATAACAGCAAGCTTTAACAGGGATGCCCCACTGACAGAAAACATTGCTCCAAGCTCATCTAACCTGATCAGTCCTGTTGCAATCCCCAGAACGGCAACAATAATCAATAATGCTGCATATATCAGCATCTTCTTCAGACTACCTTTTTCTTTTTCCATCCATTTTCTCTCCGCTTTCCTTATTTTCAAACTATGACTTATTTTGTACCGCTACCGCCGCATACCTTACACTTTCCGCTTCCGTTGCAACTTGCACAGGTAACCGCATTTGTCCCGCCTCCGCATGTGGTACAGGGATATACATGGGCGCCCATACAATTGGGAAAATCACATTTTCCCTCATGCTTATTGCTGTTACCGCTTGCATCACAATAAATACAGGTCTCCGTCAGGGAACCATGGCACCTGGGGCAGGATACGGTATATCCAGAACCTCTGTAACCGTCGCCCAGACATTCATCACATTTACCGGTTCCCCCACAATTACTGCAAATATTCACTGCTTCCGGCGTTGGTTCCGGTGTTGTCTCGGGAGTAGACTCAGCCGGAACTTCTGCAACTGATGTTTCCTCCGAATCCGACGGCGATTCCTCTGATGTTATTTCCCCGGAAGCACCTTCTGTCTGCTTCCCTGTTGGCTCTGCGCTCACCTTTGCCGTTACCACTGCAGTTACATGGTTCTCCTCCGCTGCTTTGACCGCTGCGGTCTCCGCCTCTGCACAGACTGCCTCACCGTCACAGCTTTCATCGCGGATTTCAGATACCTCAATACTCACATCTTTCCCGTCTGTCAGAAATTCCTTCTCTACTGCCGCATGAATAATCTTTTCCATGCCCTCTTCCACCGTCACATCTGAAAAATCAATATCCGAAAAGGCAGTTTTTGCATCCTCATTCAGGTATTCCACGCCCACAATGACGTTATCCGCATCCAGATAAAGCTTTACCTGAGGATTGATGGTCACAATCACAGCCAGTGCATATTCCTCGGGAATCTGCACCTCTTCCGGCTCTGTCGCTTCCTGCCGGCTTTCCGTTTCCTGTTCCGAAGCTGCCTGCACACTGTCCGTCACTGTAGGGGCTGTCTCTTCCCCGCCCGATGTACTCTCCGTTGCCGAAGGGTTTACAGCCTCACCGCTCTGCCCGCAGGCTCCCAGACCAAGCACCAGTGCCAGGCACATAGCTGCCATCCATTTCCTGTTCTTCATAAAACTCCTCCTTCGCAGATTCAATATCTGATTTGATTTACTATAGCAAATAACTCTTCAAACCGTAAGTTTACATTAGTCTCAATTTTCCTTTTTCCAGGAATAATAAAACTGCAGCAGCCCAATTCTGGACTTTGTTTCCGTCTTTTCATTCAGGCTTGTGATATGTCTGTAAAGTGCTGCCCTGGAAATCAAAATCTGCTCCGCGATTTCCTGCACATTTTCATCCGACTCCAGCAGTACCTTCAAGACATCCTGCTCCCTGTCTGTCAGGGAGAATTGCTCCGAAAATGCCGCAAACTTATCCGTGTCATCTATGACAGGCTGCTCACTCTTTTTCATTTCTTCCAATCTGAATTGGCTTTGATAAACATAAATGGCAATACTGATCAGGACAAACAGTATCAGCGCCGTGATAATAATTGCCATGCTGTTTTTTGAGGACAACAGCATGACCGAAAGTGCAGATGTCATGACCGCACAAATATTGTTTATGGCACGTCCGATACCCGCCCAAAACTCCGGAATTTTCATATAATGGGCCAGTTCCATGAAACTTACGGTAAAAAATACAACAAAAAAACCCGCGGAAAGATAAAATACGATAAGGCCGACCAGGAAAGAGCCTCCCGACTGGATTACCACCACGCAGATTGTGGAAAGCAGCGTTACTGAATACATCATCAGGTTCATAAAGCGCCGCTCTTTCAAATCGTACAAAAAACCTGCTGTCAATCCGCTCAAGGCCAGTAGCAATCTGGGCCACTGTCCGATATCTACGCTGCCTGAGGCATGTACCAGCGTCACTGCATTGTCCAAGGTGGAGAATACACATGTCATAAAGACGACGCAGGCCACCAGTGCACCTGCCGCAACGGACCGGCTTCTCAAGGTAACTCTATCCTTCTCCGTTTCTCCGGTTCTCTCCTGTCTCACAAATGTAGTTTCCTTTTTTAATTTCAATATGAGTATCAGGAAAAACATCAGGGAAACGGAGAGAATCACCGCTTTAACCACATCATTTTTTACGCAATTATGATTCACAAATTGTAAAAAAATTCCCAGAGCATACGCCGCACCCATCATCTTCGCCAAATGTCTGCTGCCCTCGAATACATAGAATACCCAATAGTGAACTCCGCTACCCACTGCTCCCAGAAAAGTGAAAAAAATAAGACCGGGAAATAATATTGCGGCATAGGACAAATGTTGCTGTATTACGAAAATGCAAATGACACCGAAAACGGTTCCGCAGAAAAGCAGCATACGTTTCGTGTTGGAAGACATCCGTCTGCTTACAACAGGGAAAATAACAAATCCCAGTACGCTTGCCCCCAAAATGTAGCTCTGGGCAAGCACAACTCCTTCCGAATCGACAGCATAAGCCATCATATTATCAAATAAATACTCCGTCCCCAAAAACAGGAAATTAAATAACGCCATTAATATAATGGATGTCAAAACATTTATTCTTTCGTTGTTTACACATATTTTTTTCATCTGTTGTCGCTCCATACCATATAGCACTGATTTATTATATTATAAATACAAAAGTCTCATCGGGACAAGTTGACAAATGTCTCAAAGAATTGATTTTTTCTACCTTGGTAAGCTTTCCTCCACGCAGAGCCTCCCCCAGCCTACCCGCTCGTTGGGATACTGAGTCTCTCCCCGTAGGGGTTGTGCACCTGCCCGCAAATATGCCTTCACCTTCTCCCCGTACAGGAAAGGGTCATTGCCCCGGACAATACCCCACTCCATCAAAAGCGCTGCACTGCCGGTTACTATGGGAGCGGAAAAAGAAGTACCTGTAACCGGAAGATAACTGCCGTAGATATCCGGAGCAGGCACCCCTACCCCCGGAGCTACCAAATCCGGTTTTGCAATTCCTGCAGTTACCACACCTATGGTTCTCTCGGTGTCTGCGTAGCCTCTGCCGGAAAAATCCGCATAAGACTGATATGTGCTGTCATAAGCTCCCACAGTGATTACCTTTGCCGCCGTTGACGGAATTGTCAGCGTCACATCCGGCGTAGGCCGATAAAAGCCTGTTGTACTGCTGCGGGCAGCTCCTCCCGGCAGATAAAAATAATATCGTCCCGTCACTGATTTTACGGCTTCCAATCGAACGGTCCAGACCCCACTGTTAATATAAGGGCGGCCTATCGGTATCAAATCCAGATAGATTTCCTGGGCAGCCGCATAAGGAGTGGGTTCTCCGATATAAACCAGAATTTCCGTCTGTTCCAGACGCAGTGTGTATTTCCCTCCCTCTATCGAAATTGGCAGCTCCGACTCCTGTCCGCCGGGCGAACGCAGACGTATCCGATATATGTCACTGTAGTTTTTCCAGAGCTGAATATTCAGACCGGTCTCATACTCTGCCACAGTCAGTTCTATATCAGCCCTGCGCTCATTCTCACCGATACGTCCCGCAAGATGCCCTGCACTTGCCCCCTCATTGCCACTTCCCACACATATGACCGTTCTGCCGATTTCCGCTGCATTGTCCAAAAAGCGCTCCAAAAGAGAACTGCCGTCATGCGCTCCGTAGCTGTTGCCAAAACTTAAGTTCATAGCCAGGGGCATTTGTAGTTCTAAGGCTTTTCTCACAGCCCAGGTCACTGCACGCATGATTTCCGTGGTTCTGGGAAAGGAACCGGCCTCCGGCAGTCCAAGCTTTACAATCAACAGTTCTGCCTCCGGCGCAACTCCGATGTAACCGCTGCTGCTCCCGGCTGCAATTCCCGCTACTGCCGTACCGTGGCCGCTTGTATCCACCGTAGGAAGCAGTTCAAACTGCCTCTGCGGATTTTCCTCTGCAAGGGCGGCGTTAATCTGCCTTGAATCATACTCCACTCCTATTCCAAATCCTTCCGGAGGCCTTCGCTCCTCTCCCCCGGGCTGCAAGGTCTGGTCCCAGAGGAATCGAATTCTGGTACTGCCGTCCGTGTTGCGAAATTCCGGAAGGCGGTAGTCAATACCGCTGTCGGCCACTGCCACTAAGATTCCCCTGCCCGACAAAGAAAGGTCCCGCCGGGACAGCTGCTGTATGCAGGAGTCCTCAGTGGGGCCTATAACCTCATAGAAAAAGCGCTTAGGCTTTTCCACATATTCAATTTGCTCCAGCTCTGCCACTGCCTCCACCAGGCCTTCCGGCACCGTCAACAGCGCATATCCCGCAATCAGATATTCCACCCGTACATTTAGTACCTCCAGTATGTCCAGGCTCCCGTGATATTTCACAATCACCTCCCAGGTTCTTGTGCGCCCGTCAAACCCGATATTCAAATCTTCCGTGCGTACCCTGGTTTCCTCCGGTGTCTGCAGTGCCAGCTGCAACAGGTTTTCCAGTTTCTGATTCATGTGTTTCAGCTCTGTACATTTTGCATTATCATATGCAGCCTGCCACATCTAAATGTCTGTCTATACTGTATTACGGTTTTTCCACTCCTATTCCCCGTAAAAAGCCGTAAACATATCAACGGCATACTTTGTATCTTTCACTCCGGCAGTCTCCACAGCGGAGTGCATTGCCAGCTGAGGCAGCCCGATATCTACACTGGAAACGGAAACATGAGCTGTTGAAATATTGCCAAGAGTGGAACCGCCTAAAATATCCGAGCGGTTTGCATACGTTTGGAAAGGTACCTTCACCTGTTCACAAAGAGTCTTCAGCTTCGCCGCGGAAACAGCATCCGTTGTATACTTCTGGCTTCCGTGATATTTGATAACGACCCCACCGTTTAAAACGGGACGGTTGGTAGGGTCCGCAAGCTCGGGATGATTGGGATGCACCGCATGAGCGTTATCCGCAGAAACCAGAAAGCTTCCCGCAACCAGACACAGGTATCCGCTTCTGCTCTTATTCAGACTTTCCGCCACTCTCCAAAGAGCATCCTCCAGGAAGGTAGAATCCGCTCCCTGTTTGGTTCCGCTTCCCACCTCTTCATTATCAAACACTGCACAAACATTGATATATTTTTGCGGGCAGGTATTTGCAAAAGCTTTCACAGAAGAAAAGACACACTGTAAATCGTCCAGCCTTGGAGAAAGTATGAACTCTCCGTCATCTCCCAATATACGGCCTTTCTCCCTGGTATACAAAAACAAGTCATGTCCCAGAATATCCTCCTGCTTCACTCCCGCCGTCTTCGCCACTTTTTTCATCAGTGAAGCCTTTTTCTTCCCCCCGCCGCAATCCGCAAACAAAGGAAGCATATCAATCTGGGGATTATAAGCCACACCGCTGTTCATATCCCGGTTCATGTGGATTGCCACATTGGGAATCACCAGCAAATCCTTATCAATATTTACCAGTTTCGTCTCCGTTCCTTCTTTTCCGCGAACCACAATGCGCCCGGCCACAGACAATGCTCTGTCCAACCAGGTGGAAAGAATCATTCCGCCATACTTTTCCGTATTCAGGACAATATAGTAATTTTCCGTTGTTTTTTCGGGAAGTTCCTTTATCTTAAAGGCCGGAGAATCACTGTGTGAAGCTACAATGTGGAACCCCCGGATTTCTTCCGGATTCCGGGGCAAACGAAAAGCAATCAGTGAGGAATCGTTTCTGGTTACATAGTACCCTTTTCCCGGTTCCGCTTTCCACTCCTGCGTTTCCTTCAGTTCTTCGAAGCCCTGTCCTTTCAGAATATCTATGACGTTAGCCACAGCGTGGAAACAGCTTGGACTCTTATCCACAAACTCCAGCATCTCTTTTGCACATTTTTGATATTCCTTCATTGCTCTATTTTACCTCTCCGCTCTCATGGGATTGTTTAAGAAATCCTGATAGGTCAATCGGATTCCATCCTCCAGTTCCGTGGTGTAATGGTAGCCCAGACTTTCCAGTTTGCTCACATCCAGAAGCTTCCTCGGCGTACCGTCAGGCTTGGAAGGATCCCACTTGATTTCTCCCGTATAACCTACAACTTTCGCCACCAGCTCCGTCAGTTCCCTGATGGTCAGCTCTTTGCCGGTTCCCAAGTTTACGGTTTCGTTTCCGCTGTAGGTGTTCATCAGATATACACAGGCATCTGCCAAATCGTCCACATAAAGGAATTCCCGAAGGGGAGTGCCTGTACCCCAGCAGACCACTTCCTTTGCTCCCGCTTCCTTTGCCTCATGAAAACGCCGGATCAAAGCAGGAAGCACATGGCTGTGTGTAGGATGGTAATTATCATTGGGGCCGTACAGATTGGTAGGCATTACACTTATGTAATCCGTTCCGTACTGACGGTTCAAAAACTCGCAGTATTTCAGACCCGATATCTTTGCCAGAGCATATGCTTCATTGGTCTTCTCCAGTTCCGAAGTCAAAAGACAGCTCTCTTTCATGGGCTGCGGTGCCATTCTCGGATATATGCAACTGCTGCCGAGAAACATCAGCTTCTTACAGTTGTTCTGCCATGCCGAGTGAATCACATTCATCTCCAGAATCATATTATCATACATGAAATCTGCCAAAGCTTCACTGTTTGCCATAATACCGCCAACCTTGGCGGCTGCCAGAAATACGTAATCCGGCTTTTCCTGTCGAAAAAACTCTTCTACTTCCTCCTGGCGGCATAAATTCAGCTCTTTATGAGTTCTTGTAACAATATTTGTATAGCCGTTCTTTTCCAGGGCACGACAGATTGCGCTTCCCACCATGCCTCTGTGTCCCGCCACATAAATCTTTGCGTCTTTTTCCATCATTTTTCTGTTCTCCTCAACCTTTTAAGCAGTTTTCCTGCTTTAAAGTCTCAATCCAATTCCTTCTATTTCATTTTATTCCGTCATTTTCTGCAATATACAATGGCCTTTGCAAGTTCCTCAGACCTATCCTTGCCACAGAATATCCCAACAATTGCCAGTCCGAGGTCAATGGCAGTACCCATACCCCTGGAGGTCACAACATGATCGGAAATTTCCACCGGTCCTGCCGTCACTGTCGCACCCTCCAGATGACTCTCAAAGGAAGGATAACTGCAAGCCCTTCTTCCTTTCAGGATACCTCTGTGTCCGAAAATACTGGGTGCCGCGCAGATTGCCGCAATGTATTTTCCCTTATGATAAAAATCATCTATCTGCTCCATCAGCTTCCCGCAGGCTTCGAGATTCTTTGTTCCCGGCATACCTCCCGGCAATACAAGCATATCATATTCCCCAAAATCTATCTCCGACAACGTCTTGTCCATTTTTACTTCAACACCATGGGAACTCCTTACCGACTTTTCCTCCGTAATGGATACCATATTCGTCATAATTCCGGCCCTGCGGCAAATATCAACAACAGTCAATGCCTCAATTTCTTCATATCCTTCTGCAAAAAACACAGCAATACCGCTCATTTTCATTTCCTCCGTAACCGCATATACTAGAAATATTATAAACATTTCCCTCAAATAATGCAACAGCCAACCGGGCAGCATAACACTGTACAAGATTCCGCGGAACGCTTTGTCAAATTGCTCGGATTGTATGGTAAAAACGAATAAAATATGTTATAATCATAATGTTGGCACTATATAACCGACACCGAAACTACAGAATGAGAGAACCACTATGGAAATTGAACGAAAATTTACAATTAAAAAGCTTCCCGCTGATTTGGAAAAATATCCGTCCCACCATATAGAACAGGGCTACCTTTGCACTTCCCCCGTCGTTCGGGTGCGCAAGGAGGATGATGAATATATCATTACCTACAAAGGCAGCGGTATGATGGCCCGTGAGGAGCACAATCTGGCATTGAACAAAGAAGCCTATTATCACCTCAGAGAGAAAGCTGACGGAAATATTATTTCCAAAAGGCGCTACCTGATTCCTCTGACCAATCCTGCCTTTCGGGAAGGCTTTCCCACACCTCCCGCAGACTATGAATTAACCATCGAGCTGGATGTTTTCGATGCGCCCTTTGCCCCGCTTATCATGGCAGAGGTGGAATTCGGAAGTAAAGAGGCAGCTGAGGCCTTTGTGCCCCCGGATTGGTTTGACGAAGATGTCACCTATCGCAAGGAATACCACAATTCCTACATGGCATTACAGCCCATTGATACGTATTCGTTTCATTCATAATACTTCACGTGATAAAGGCAGTCGGTCAATACCGGCTGCCTCTTATATTGTACTTTTTGTTATTTACATCATGAATTGAATTCCGCAGAATGCAAAATATATGATCAGCAAAAGTATTCCCTGTATACGGTACAGCCTTCCACGAATCAACGCCGGTACCGTCATCAACAGCATCACCAGGAACATCAAAGGTAAATCCAATATGAGTGAAGAATTGATTCCTAAAAAGGTTGCCTCCTGCGGAATGGAAAACGGCTTTAGGGTCACGGATGTACCGCATACCAGTACCAGATTGAAGAGGTTTGCTCCAATCACATTGC
Source organism: Lachnospiraceae bacterium (assembly GCA_022769665.1). Classification (GTDB taxonomy): domain Bacteria; phylum Bacillota; class Clostridia; order Lachnospirales; family Lachnospiraceae; genus Acetatifactor. Next base: position 53,455 of record JALEIR010000028.1, read on the forward strand.
CGAGAGACAGAGAGCCATGACCCTTTACCAACGATGTGATGGCTGTTACCAGTTCAGGCAGTGAAGTTCCCAGGGCAACAAACGTCAATGCGATGACAGACTTCGGAACTCCCAGCGTTTCTGCAATGAAAGTACCATTATTTACAAGCAGATTCGCACCGACAGCGATTACAACAGCCCCTATTGCCAATAATAGCAAAGCCTTCGGCAAGGATAAAACCTTCTGTTCTTCTTCCTTATCCTCAGTCACAGGTTGCTTTTTCATCTGGAGAACAGCCGTTACAATATACAGCACAAACATTCCCAACAGGACAATGCCCACCGGTCGGCTGAAATAACCACGGGTATATGCTGTCAACGCAAAAAGCACTGCCGCCGCAAAGAAGAATATTACCGGTGTTTTCAGACTCTTTCTCTCAACCAATCCGGGTTTCACCGCAATTGTAATAGCAGCAATCAGTGCTGTGTTACAAATAATAGATCCAACGGCATTACCGTAAGCCATCTCCGGCACACCGACCAGCGCGGAAGTAGCAGAAACGATAACTTCCGGTAATGTAGTTCCGATTGAAACAACTGTCGCCCCAATCAGAATTTCCGGCAGTTTTAAACGACGAGCCACACCAACTGCTCCGTCCACAAACCAGTCTCCTCCCTTTATCAGGAACAACAATCCCACGATAAATAACAATACTGCTTTAACCATATTCGTACTCTCCATTCTTTTGTTTTGGTGTAACTAAATCTAAAAATGAGTATTAACATGCATTGCAACATATTTTTCATAAAAAAAGACTCTCAGCGCAAGCGCTAAAAGTCTTGTCCTTTCTATGTCAGAAAGCATGCAAACACAGCTTTTGGGAGCCGGGGGATGTTGCTTGCATGATATAACTACTCCCTTTTAACTTAAAGACAAGGTAGCATTTTCGCAGGCAAATGTCAAGCAATTTTCATTTTCTCCAAGAACTCCTTCTCCGGTACCGGCTTGGAGAAGTAATAGCCCTGCAGATATTCACACCCCATCTCTTGCAAAATATCCTTCTGTTCTTTTGTTTCCACACCTTCGGCGACAATGCACATATCCAAATCCTGCAGCATAGCGACCGTGTGGCGCAATGCCCGCATGGCTGTTTCATTCTCCATTGCATACCAAACCATAGACTTATCCAGCTTCACAATGTGGAAAGGATATTTTATAACATTCGTCAGATTGGAATAACCCGTTCCGTAATCGTCCAGTGAAAACGTAACACCTCCCACCGTCATCCGTTCCATGGTATCCCAAAGAACATCTTTTGCGATTGTTGTCTCTGTCACTTCAAGATTAATACAGGAATAAGGAATATCATATTCATCCATAATTCCGTACAGCATTTCACAGATATCCTCCTGCATACACTGAACCACGGACAGATTGATTTCTATGTAATCAATTCCTTTTTCCCAGATTCTTTCTCTTGCCATCATACGGCACACTGTGCGGAATACAAACTCTCCGATTTTTAAAATCATTCCGTTTTTCTCCGCCATAGGAATAAATTCCTCAGGACTGATAAATCCCAATTCATTGTCATACAGCCGTATCAGTGCCTCCGCAGAATGAAATTTCTCCTGACTCGTAGAGTAAATTGGCTGATAATACACCTGAAAGGTACCGTTAGCCAATGCATTCTTCATAATCTGGAGAATCTTGCTTTCTCTTCTTTTCCCCGCAAGGATTTCACCGCCTGCGCGAATCACTTCTCCATCATTGCTCTCATAAGGTATGTTTGCGGAATAATCAATGGAGTCCATAATGTCCTCCACCGTCTTGACGTCCTCGGGATAGTCAAGTTGAATCATGACCGTCTCCAGCTGAAGATTCATTCCTCCCGTCACCACAGGCTCATCCAGCTCTTCCCGTATTGCTGCAACGGTACGATCCAGGTTTCCGCCCTTTTCATCCACAATAACAGCCAGCTTTCCCTCCGTGAGATAATAAAGCTCCAGCGGCTTCAGCTCTGTCTTCAGGTTAGAGACCACCTGCTTGGTCAGGATGCGGCTGAATTCCGCTCCAAGCGCTTCACGGATGGCCGGAAAATTGGTAATGGTCACCACAACCACATGAAATTCATCCTGTTTTCCTACTGCGGCAGCAATCATCTTATCAAAACCGCTTCTGTTGTAAATACCTAAATACTTTTCCTCGTCATCGTCGGGATTCTCCAGAGACATGTAGAGAAGTAACACAGTAAGAGCCGCAACAAACTGCATGACAAGAACATTCGGAAACATGTTTTGTACCACGGCTCCCATGCATGCCGCTATCAAATAGAAATATACGGCAGTGCGCTGCCAGCCGGTAAGGGCTGTTCTGCTTTTTATCGTCAGTACCATGGAGGCAATCATGTAAATTCCGGTTATCATGCAAAGAACAGGGAACCCCGCTCCATGATAGTAAACCCAATTCGAGTCATAATAAAAAACCAGCTTTGTAAAAGGTGATGTGAGAATCATCAATATCGTCACACTCACCGGTAAGAAAAGCACTGTCTTTTGAACTGCAGTCCATCTTCCCCCGCTTCTGTCTGTTAAGATAAATAAATACAGATAGCACCAGAAAGGAAGCATATTAAAGGCAATGAGATATACAGCATTCACACCGTATGCGACAGCTAAAGGAATTCGCGGATCATCCGCAAGCACCGAAGCAACATCAATGATATCCGTCAACAGCAGCGTCCAGATAAGCCCAATAAAGACATAGGTCTGAGATGACCTGATGCTTTTCTTATGGTAAAAATGAATCAGTATGATGACGGTGAGTATCAGCGCCGCAACATCGTAATGAATGACATACCGCATTATTTTATGCCCCTCCTAATCCGCAAAAAGCGCAAAAGGAGCGGAATCCCTAACGGGACTCTGCTCCTTCATACTGCGGATAACAGGACTTGAACCTGCACGTCATAGACACCAGAACCTAAATCTGGCGCGTCTGCCAATTCCGCCATATCCGCTTATAACGCAGTTTTCTCCTGTGGATGCAACCTTAATTATATCGTGAAGCATATAAATTTGTCAAGGGCAGCGTCATGCTGCTCTCTGCCGTTACTGCCCCTCTCCGAATCGCTCATTTCCAATATGGCAGATAATCCGTCGATTAATTCTGACCAGAAAATAAGTACTCATTCCCACACTGGCCAGCTCCGCAATCGGAAACGACCACCATATCAGATTCACATTGCCGCTTAAGGAAAACAGATATGCCACCGGCAGAAGAACACAAAGCTGTCTGGCGAAGGATACCAGCATACTGTATACGCCATTTCCGAGTGCCTGAAATACACTTCCCACAACAATACAATACCCGGCAAAACAAAAACTGAGACAAATGGTTCTCAATGCGGGCACGCCGATTTCCAACAGCTCGGGCGTGGCATTGAACAGTCCAATCAGCTGCGCAGGTATCATCTCCATCAAGGCAAGCCCCACAAGCATAATACCCACTGCATACATGATACTGAATTTCATGGTTTTCACCACCCGTTCCCTGTTGCCGGCACCATAGTTGTAAGCAATAATGGGAACCATGCCGTTATTCAAGCCGAACACCGGCATAAAAATGAAGCTCTGCAATTTAAAATACACACCAAACACTGTTTGGGCCGCTCCGAAAGCTTCCAGAATCAAGTTCATTCCATAAGTCATGACAGACCCAATCGCCTGCATGATAATCGACGGAATACCGACCTTGTATATCTGCAGAATAAGTTTTCCGTTAGGTTTAAACCCCTGAAACGAGATGTGAAGTTCCTTATTCATCCTCAGATTGAAAAAAACAGCAAGACACGCCGCAGTAATCTGACCGATTACCGTGGCTGCCGCTGCACCTGCCACTCCCATTTTCGGGAAACCAAAAAGCCCGAAAATCAGAACAGGATCCAAAATCAAATTGATAATTGCACCCGCACCCTGGGTAATCATAGCGTAGAAGGTTCTTCCCGTTGACTGAAGCAGACGTTCAAAGACAGTCTGCATAAAAATACCGATACCTGCCACACAACATATTGTCAGATATGTGATGCCGTAATCCCGCACCTCCGGAATAGATGTCTGACTGGCAAAAAAAGGTCTCCCCGCAAAAATACCAATCAGTGCAAACGCTATATAGCTGATTAGTTCGATAAAGATACCGTTTGCCGCAATCATATTGGCTTTCTCATATTCCTTCTCGCCCAGCGTTTTTGACAGAAAAGCATTGATTCCAACCGCAGTTCCCACAGCCACGGCGATAATCAGACTCTGAATAGGAAATGCCAGTGATACGGCTCTCAGTGCATATTCGTTTATTTTGGAAACGAAAATACTGTCAACAATATTGTACAGTGCCTGCACCAGCATGGAAATCATCATAGGCAAAGACATGGAAATTAACAGCCTGTTTACGGGCATAACTCCCATTTTATTCTCCTGCTGTATTTCTCTCTCTTCTGCCATGACAATCATCCTTTCCCGGTACTCAATCTTTTGGTACCCTATCCTTTTGTATCCTATCTCTTTGTACCCTATCTCTTTGTACCCTATTTCTTTGTACCCTATCGTTTTTGATTGATGGGTTGAATCCCTTCTTTTCGTACATTATGAGTCTGATTTTGATTCACTGCTTCGTTCTTTTGTGTTATGCTGTCGAATTTATTGTGGTTTACCTGTTCCTGTTGCCTTTTCTGCTCTTTCTTGTTCATTGCAGTCACCTCCTGTGATAGTATGAACACGAGTCGGTCTGATTATGAATGCTGTATAGTCGCGAGCAACAAAAAAATCGGTGAAACCCTTGCGGAATAAGGATTTTTACCGATTTTCCTTTCATGAGACATGGGGGATTCGAACCCCCGACACCTTGATTAAAAGTCAAGTGCTCTACCGACTGAGCTAATATCCCAGATAAAAAAATAGCAGGGCTAGCTGGATTCGAACCAGCGTCTGCAGCAGTCAAAGTGCTGTGCCTTACCGCTTGGCGATAGCCCTGTATATGACACCAAGCATGCCACCAACACGTCGTAATAAAAGGTGGATAAAGGGATTCGAACCCTTGGCCTCCAGAGCCACAATCTGGCGCGCTAACCAGCTGCGCTATACCCACCATATAACCTCGCGCAGTTACGCGAATGTGCCCGAAGGGATTCGAACCCCCGACCCACGGCTTAGAAGGCCGTTGCTCTATCCAGCTGAGCTACGGACACAAAAACGCAGTTTGTACTCAAACCGACGAAGCATATTTTAACTTATTCCATCGCCGTTGTCAACTCGTTTTTTAAAAAATGTAACAAAAAATATATAGTCGGTGAAAAAAACGGCTCTCTGTTTATTAAGGTAGCAGTTATATCAAAGTTCTTCCGCTTCCCGAATGGCCAAATCCTTTAAAAGAACCGTATTGCCTTTCTTAACAAGAAATAGCGGAATGCCGGCAAGAATTGCACAGATAACAGCATACAGATAAAGATATCTGTAACCGATAAATTCCATTACCGCACCGGACAAAATCGGAGTAATAATCTGAGCAGCCATACTTGCCGTGTAATAATAGCCTGTATAACGCCCTGTAGTATTTTCACTTGCAACTTCCATAATCATGGGATATATTGTCGTTGCAACAGTTCCCATACCAACGCCTGCCACAGATACCCATGTGGAATGGGAAAGGATAATCTGTTTATCAAAGGGGACATTGAAGCGAAATAAGACAAAAATTTTAACCTGGTCAAGAGGATATCGAGGTCGTCGAGATAGTAAAGGAGATACAAAATGACTGAAGTAATAAAGAATTATAGAAACAACAATGAGCTGAGACACAGTTTCAATGAGCTGGCAGGGAAGACCTTCGGTCTGAACTTTGAGGACTGGTACCAAAACGGCTTCTGGGGAGACAACTATAATCCTTACTCTGTTGTAAAGGATGGCAAGGTTGTTGCAAACGTCTCGGTAAACAAAACCGATATGCTGATAGACGGCACAGTAAAACATTTCATTCAGCTGGGCACTGTCATGACCGATGAAGCATACCGTAATCAGGGTTTGATTCGCCAAATCATGGAACAAATTGATGCCGATTACGGTGATGCGGCAGACGGCTTCTATCTGTTTGGCAATGACAATGTGCTTGATTTCTACCCCAAATTTGGATTCCGAAAGTCAAAGGAATATCTTTATTCCCGAGACATCCGACAGGACGGAGAGTTTCAGTTTCAACAGGTTATCATGGACTCTCCCGACAGATGGAAGCTGTTGGAAGATGCCATGAACCGCAACATATTTCACGGCCGCTTTGACATGGTTGGCAACAACGAACTCATTCTGTTCTATGTGACAAAATACATGCAGGAAAGCGTATATTACCACGAGCCTACCGATACCTACATCATCGCTGAAACAGAGGGAGACAATTTATTTTTACACAAAGTATTTACCTCCACCTTAAAACACACCGAACAAGTCATCCGTTTGCTGGGAAATGCTGTAAACAGGGTTACTCTCGGCTTCGTACCCGAGGACACGGAAAACTACGAGGTATCCGAGTTCCACGGAGAGGACTGCACCTTTTTCATAAAGGGAATCACTCCGGACATCATGGAGCTTGAGAAACTGCGGATTCCCTCTCTGTCCCACGCCTGAAACCGGCACTTTGATTATTTCGTTTGGCAACTATTATAGGGCTGCAGACTCTTCCTCTTAATTGCCCGCAATCAGAGCTTGTATGCCCTTATCATAGCGACTTTATCATAATCAGGCACGGATTGTTCTCGTCCCACATCTCTGTCAGCGTGATGAGCGTCTCAAATCCCACACTTTCATAAAACCTTCTTGTTCGGTCTCTTCATGGTTTGATGGTCATAGGAATCCAGCAAATCAAGAGCTTCGCTGTATTTTTCAATTACAGACAAAATCTGCTTGCTGTCTATAGAATTTTCTGTTCTTTTCATAATTCGTATCACCTCGCCAAGCTGAGTCATACGATTATTATTAACTGCATAGCCTTCCAAAATGTATTGCTTTAAAACTGCATTCGCCCATTTACGGAATTCCACACCACGTCTGGATTTTACGCGATAGCCCACAGAAATAGGTTCAATTCACCCTCTTTGAATATATTTCCAATGTGATATGCTATTGATGACCTAGCAGTATCAAACAGCTCACTCATTTGGTCCTGTGTCAGCCAAACCGTATCACTATTTACCTGAACCGACAATGATATCTTCTTATCCTCTGTTTCAAACAACACAATATCATTCTTTCCCATTAAAAATCCCCCTTTTACCCTAATCCTTTGTTCTTACTCTATTTTTTGCCTCCCATTGCCTATATGTATATAATATTATACCATTCTGTATAAAGTCAATAGTCTGCTTATAAAAAAAAGAAACTGCGTATCTCTACACAGTTTCTTAATCTTTCCTTATAACTCACATTCCAGCTGGCAGTCGCAGGGCTCCTCTTCCACATGTTTTCTGTTATATACTTGAGCCTCCACGCATCCCATGGCTTTATAGAAAGCCTGACTTTCCACCGATGAATGAGCGGAGATATACAGCTTTCTCCCACCATGCTGCCTTGCCCAGTCCTTCGCTGCAAGGAACAATGTCTTTCCGATTCCTCGCCCACGCATGTCCTCCGACACATGAATACTGGACAGATCCAGATACTTCTGTTCCCCTCCGAACAGTTCCGGTTCTACTGAAGTAAAGCCCTTTAATACACCCTTTTCAAAAGCGGCATAGACAAATCCGCCTGTGGAAACCGTGTGCTTCAGACAAGTAACCAATGTCTCATATTCCTTTTCCGACCAGTCGTCTGTGAACGCAATATCCTTTATCAGCCATTGTCCGTTCTCCTTCCGCCAACATTTGGTCACCTTTTGATGCCGTACAAAATCCTGAAACAACTCACGACACAGTTCACCTTCATATACCGGTCTATATTCTATCCTATGTTGTTCAGCCTGATATACAACCTCAAATTCTTCAAAAATAACAGGCATGTCTTCGCTGAAGGTATATCCCAATTCCTTCCCTTCTGCCCGAAAGAAGGAAATATGTCCTTTCCTCCAGGATTCCAGATTGTCATCCTCTCCCTCCAGCTTGCATATGTCGTAAGTAATCTCCCGAAAGGGAAGTATTCTGACATTGGTTGTCTGAATCACACACCGTGGATTACCATCCCAATCTGTGACGATGCTGTAATCCCCTGCCTGCGGAATCCGGTCTCCCTCAATTTCATATGCCCATAAACTGCTTGCAGTGGCCCTTTTCTGTCCAATTAAAACCAACCGCAACAGCTCATTTGCCAAATATTCCGACAGTTCAAAGTGAAAGCAGTCAATGTACTTTGTTTGTTCACCCAGGCCTTTGTTTGCCAAAAATTGTTTCCAAAATCTCTCAATACATGATACTTCAACGCAAGATTCTTCAATGCACATATCGCTATCCCCTCAAATTCAATATATCATAAGACTATCATATCATCCCTGTTTTTCCCGGCGCAACCTTTTTATCTCCTTTTGGAAAAGATGTTTTCAACAACTTGTACGTGTCTGTGTTCTTCACCTACGTTTATCAAGATTCACGTAAGCCCAAATTCACATTCACAGTTATACACTTTTCATGCAAATTTCCGAGTTACAACAGCTTTAAAATCATATATAAAGCAGTTCCCTAAAAAGAAATATAAGAAAGAAATATACGATGGAAAGAACAGACCCGACATAAAAGAAGCTGCCATCCAAACAACTTCACCTCGTTTAGGCGGCAGCCCCTTTTTCTATACAGGAATTATTCGTTTTGGAGCTTAATCTGCTCTTCCTTAATCAACGGGTAGCGTACCAGCTGCTCCCCGTCCAGATTCTCTCTGTGCATATCCACCGCAGTAATCTGATGATTATCGTAAGAGGTATAGTAGTAAATTCCCTTCGTGGCATTGCAGCAGGAGGAATAAATGGTAATCTCGTATTTACCCTCATCCAGTTCACAGCAACCCCGCTGCTGGTCTACCGAACCAAGGATGTGGAAAAACTGACTGACGCTCTCCTTCTCACTGTCGCCGGAAATGGAATTCATCTTCACAAACGCCACCCTGACAAAGCGAGACTGTGAGGACAAATCACCGGGCAGCCCCATAGCACCCATGCCTCTGCTGTAGCGCTGTAATTCCAGTCCGGATGCAAAGCGGTTCTCCGGAGATTTGGGGGACAGATTCATATAATTGTTCAGGGCAAACAACTGTTGGTCAAAGGTCGGATTATTGGTCATCACTCCCACCGGATTATCATATACCTTGATGCCTTCCTTCACCGATTCCACAACGATAGATTCATCACGGTCTGCTATTATCCAATGCAGCTGGGCCAGAGGCAGTTTTTCGTTAAAGGGAGTATTCAGCAGATTGATTTTTTCAATGAGCTGTCGCGCCTCCCTGACAGTACTGCACTGACAGAGAATCCAAGGAATTAATTCATACTGTGCGATGTTATCCTTCCCCTCGGCACTTTCTCTGTAAAATGCATTGCCCACAAAATTCAGCCCCGCCATTCCCAGGCCCTTCTCGTTTATGGCATCGTAGTACAACGGATAATTCTCTGTCACAAATGCCATACCGATGATGGCGTAGTGAGAATTCATACTTCCTTTTTCTTTAAAATGAAACGGATAGTTTCTGGGGGTAATCGTCACCTCATCCCCATAAGAAAATTCATAATCCAGCGTTCTCCCGAAATAGAAGTCTTTCGTTTTATAGGTTGCTGCCGTACACATAATTCTCTTCCTTTCTGCAATTTATTTGTTTATTTTGTACTCTTGCCTGCCGCTTTATACTCCTATTGCTTTATACTCCTGCTGCGCTTCTTACTACAGCATATTATTTAGAAATGCTCATCAGCGCGAAATTCGTCATGGCACTGCCAAGCTGAGATAAAGATTGTGTACTCCAGAGTATCAAAGTAATTTTATCACATCGACTTCCGTTTTTCACAATGTTTTCCGCAGTAAAAGAAAACCCAAAAAAGACCGAGAATATAATGCTTTGCCGTTTCCTGACAGGGGCACATATTCTTACGCATTCAATATATTCATAAATTCCTCACCGGTGATGGTTTCTTTCTCATACAAATACTGAGAAAGTTCATCCAGCTTTGCACGGTTCTCCATCAGAATTTGGCCTGCCTTCTCATGCTGTTTCTTAACCAGTTCCACAACCTGTCTGTCAATGGCAGTTTGGGTCTCTACCGAACAGCATAGAGAAGTATCTCCGCCCAGATATTGATTATTTACCGTTTCCATTGCTACCATATCAAAATCCTTGCTCATACCGTACCGGGTGATCATGGCCCTTGCCAGCTTGGTAGCCTGTTCTATATCATTGGAGGCGCCTGTAGTTACAGAGCCGAAAACAACTTCCTCCGCAGCACGGCCTCCGGTAAATGTCGCAATCTTATTTTCAATTTCTTCCTTTGTCATCAGATAATGATTGCCCTCTTCCACCTGCATGGTATAGCCAAGAGCGCCGGAAGTTCTGGGTACAATGGTAATCTTCTGAACCGGTGCGGAATCAGTCTGTTTTGCGGCTACCAGTGCATGTCCGATTTCATGATATGCCACAATCAGTTTTTCCTTATCCGTCAAAATTGCATTCTTCTTCTGATATCCTGCAATTACCACCTCTATACTCTCCTCCAGGTCCGCCTGTGTTGCGGCATTTCTGCCGTCACGAACCGCGCGAAGAGCAGCTTCGTTTACAATATTTGCAAGCTCCGCGCCCGAGGCGCCGGATGCCATTTTCGCAATTTTGCCAAAGTCCACATCCTCATACAGCTTAATCTTTTTGGCATGAACCTTTAGTATTTCTTCACGCCCTTTCAAATCGGGCAGTTCCACAGGTACACGTCTGTCAAAACGGCCGGGGCGCAAAAGCGCAGGATCCAGACTCTCCGGACGGTTGGTTGCCGCCAGGATAATCACACCGTTATTCCCCTCAAATCCATCCATCTCAGTCAGCAGCTGATTCAGAGTCTGCTCACGTTCATCGTTGCCGCCAAGCTGACCGTCACGCTTTTTACCAATGGCATCAATCTCATCAATAAACACGATACAAGGTGCTTTCTCCTTGGCCTGGCTGAACAAGTCACGTACCTTGGAGGCTCCCATACCTACAAACATCTCCACAAATTCCGAGCCGGACATGGAGAAAAACGGTACATTTGCTTCGCCTGCCACAGCTTTTGCAAGCATAGTCTTACCGGTTCCGGGAGGACCTACAAGCAGGATTCCCTTCGGCATAGACGCTCCGATCTCTTTATACTTATCGGGATTATGCAGATAGTCTACAATCTCCGTCAGATTCTCCTTGGCTTCATCCTCTCCTGCAACATCCGTAAACCTGATACCATCCGATGATTTTACATAAACCTTGGCGTTGCTCTTTCCCATGCCGAATGTCATGGAATTGCCGCCTGCCTTCTTTGCCAGCATACGGTACATCAACTGTCCGAACGCAATAAAAATAAACATCGGCAACAGCCAGGAAAGGAATATACTTAAAAGAGGAGACATCTCTTCCACAATCTCACTGGAGAACTGTGCTCCGTTCTCATACAATCTCTCCGTCAGACCCGGATCATAAACCGGACCGGTTTTATAAATATTTTCTTCTCCTTTATCGGTGAAAACAATCTGGTTATCCTCAATCTGTACATAGCCAATCTCACCATTGTAAGTCATTTCCATAAAAGTCCCGTAATCAACCTCTTTCACAGCACGCTGCGCAAGTTTGGGGACTAACAAAGAATTAATCAAAAAGATAGCTAACAGTGCTATCATGTAATAAAAAATAAACGGCTTTTTATTCGGCTGTTTTACTTCCTGCATGTTATCTCCCTCCATCTTCTTCATTGCACCAATGAACAGTATGTACTCACATTACACACTAATAATAATATTTGCAGGGAAAAAAGCAAGAAATTATTTCTAATATTCTTCGAAAAAAAGTATAAAAAGTAACGCTGTCACCTTTTCGTTTCATTGTCATAATATGTTTCTGCCCCGTGACCGGAGAAGCCAAATATATCCCCGGTACAAAGGATCATTTCCATGAAGTCAAGTTTCATACAGATTTTTCTGATAAACATTATCATGAATTCTGTGGAAAAACCTCCGGTGCTTATGATGTCGGAAACGGCAGGCATGTACACTTCATCAAGGACTTCACCGAAGAGGAAGATAACCACAAGCATGAGTTCCAGGCTGCAACACCGATTGACAGTCCCATCGACTTTAAATGTAAGTAGGTAAGCAACAAAAAATGGCTTAAAACCTCAGTATTTTCAAGGTCTTAAGCCATTTTTTACATTTTTTCATGCATCGGGGTGACAGGATTCGAACCTGCGACCTCCTGGTCCCAAACCAGGCGCTCTAGCCAAGCTGAGCCACACCCCGAAACAAAAATGCAGAACAACTGCACTTGCCCATTATATGACAGATTCTCACAAACTGTCAAGGAATTTCACTGCAAAATGTAACTCATCCTCCTGGTCCAGCTCCATAATCACATAGGAAGGCTTATGTCCTTCCTGTCTGGGATATGACAAGCTGCCGGGATTCACGGCAATCACATCTCCGTCCGTGTCCAGTACAGGTCTGTGGGTATGGCCGTACATCACAATATCCATTCCTCTGGCAATTGCTTCCCTTTTTATATTCTCATTGCCCATAGACACATAATAGTTATGTCCATGAACCACCCAGACTTTATAGGGCCCGATATCCAATGTCAGCTCCCTGGGCAATTCCGAAAAAAAGTCATTGTTTCCCAACACGATATGTACGGGACATTCAGCGGCTGCCGTCAGGGCATACTCGCTTCCCTCTGCATCTCCGCAGTGGATAACCATGTCCGGTTTATGTTTTTCCACCACACGAAAGTAATTTTCATTTCTCTTATGTGTATCACTGACAATTAATACCTTCATTTTTCTTCAGTTCCTCTTTCATCAGACGAAGTGCTTTACCCCGATGGCTTACCAGATTCTTTTCCTCGCCGGTAAGCTCAGCCGTGGTCTTATTCAATTCCGGTACATAAAAAATCGGGTCATAACCGAATCCGCCCTCTCCCTTTTCCTCATAGCCGATTCTGCCCTCTATAGTTGCCCGGACTGTCATTTCACGTCCGCCGGGCAGTACAGCTGCAATGGCACACACGAACCTTGCGGTACGTTTTTCCTCAGGGACGCCTTCCAGTCGGCTGATTAAATTCGCGTTTTTTACACTGTAAGGTGTATCCTCCCCCAAATATCTGGCAGAGTATACACCGGGTTCCCTGTTGAGATAATCAACCTCCAGTCCCGAATCATCAGCCAGAATAATACATTCCCGTGCAAAACCGGCAACCGCTCTCGCTTTGATCAACGCGTTCTCCTCATAAGTCGCTCCATTCTCATCAATATCAATATTGATGCCTGCTTCCTTCATGGAGAGTATTTCCATTCCCAAATCATCCAAAATCATTCTGATTTCTCTCATTTTCCCGGCATTTCCGGTTGCAAAAATGATTCTGTTCATTTTCCCTCACATTCCGCCGTTTATCGGCTGTTCTAATTAATATTTTCTTTGTTTTTCAATGCATCTATCGCTTTGGACATGGCACTGACGATTCCGTCGGCCAACTTTTCCCGATAAGTTTCCTGCTCAAGCAGATATTTTTCTTTCGGATTCGACAGATACCCCAATGAGACCTCTGCAGACGGCATTTGCAGGCTCCGAAGAATACTCTCTTCTCCTGCTGTTTCAAAACCTGCAGCACGGTTTCCGGCGGCAATGGTAACCTCTCTTGTCACAAGATCTGCCAAATCTACATTTCCGAATTCGGGAATAAAAAACTCCTCGTTATAGAAACCGCATATACCGTAAGTCTCAGGATTATCAGTGTAAGCGGTACGGATTCCGATATACAAATCTGTCCGGACCTCCTCCGCAAAGCTTAGTCTTTCAGCCAAAGTCACATCCCTATCTTCTGAGCCGAGCAGATACAGTCGCACATTTTCCAGGGTTATTTTTTTCTGGACCTGCCTTGCAACCTGCAACGCCGGTTCTCTCTCCTGCTCTGTTTTACCATCCGCAGTATCCAGCACAACTATATATTCATACAGTTCTTCCGGTTCAAACCATGCAATAGTCAGGTTATTTCCCTCCATGGTACTCCTGTACTCCAATACCCGGTTCATACAAATTTTTAAAAGAATACCGTCCTCCTGCTCCTCGCTTCTGCCCGACAGCACAGGAGAAATGTCACCACTGATTGCATTTTCCTCGTAAAACCCGGCATCTCCGCCCTGAATATACAGCCAAAGTTCCCTGTCTATGTACCGATTCTCCATGACGACATTTTCAGCTTTTACTCCCTTCGGAAGCGGTACACAAAAGCTCTTTTCCACACCGTATGTTTTACTCACACGAAGTTCCCTGTCCTCAGACTGCTGATTTCCCTGCGCCGAATTTACGGAAAGTCCCGACTGCTCTTGGGATACATCCGCAATCACAATTGTCTTATTTGCGGCAAACAAAAGCATCGCAGCCATACAGACAACAAAGAGTATTGTCCATCCGGCACAAATCGCCTTCCTATTCTCTTTTTCTTCACGATTGTTATTTCCGCTCATTCACCATGTGCCTTTCCCGCTTTGGGCGGTCTGGGACCAAGGAACTGATAATAATAGGTCTTCATCATTCCATTGTATATTTTACGATTTTTATCGGCTTTTCTGCCAATATCACGTTCTGCATTCTCATACGCCGTAATCAGATACATACTCCAACTGTCCAGAGCTTTGAATCTTTCGCCGATTACACGGTACAGTGCCGGCATTTCCTGTTTGTCCTGAAGTCTCTCTCCGTAGGGCGGATTGGTAATCAGGAAACCGTACTTTTTCGAATGGCTCAATTCCTCCACACCGCGACGTTGGAAATGAATCAGCTTATCGACTCCTGCCAGCTTTGCATTTTCTCTGGCAATACTCACCATGTGATCATCAATGTCATACCCCTGGATATCTGTCTCTACAGAAAGGTCAATCAATTCATTTGCTTCATCTAACGTATCATACCAGTTCCTTTTTGCCACAATATGCGGCCAGTTTTCAGCCGTAAAGCTTCGGTTCATACCCGGTGCCATTCCCGCTGCCATCATAGCTGCCTCAATAGGGAAAGTTCCGCTGCCGCAAAAGGGGTCTACAAGTATTCTGTCCTTATTCCAGGGAGTCAGCAAAATCAATGCCGCAGCCAGGTTTTCCGCAATAGGAGCCTTAGCTGTCAGTTTCCGGTATCCCCGCTTGTGCAGAGATTCCCCTGTACTGTCTAGTCCCACCGTCACCTCATCCTTCATGAGAAACACTCTCACCGGATAGTTCTCTCCGTCCTCCTGAAACCACTCTCTTCCGTATTTCTGCTTCAACCGCTCTACCATTGCCTTTTTCATAATTGCCTGAATATCCGAAGGACTGAAAAGCTTGGATTTGACACTGGCTGCCTTTGCCACCCAAAACTTACCGTCCTCCGGTATATACTCTTCCCATGGCAGAGCTCTGGTACCCTGAAAGAGCTCTTCAAAGCTTTCTGCATGAAAACTGCCCACCTTGATTAAAATACGTTCGGCAGTCCGCAAAAAAATATTGGCCCGGCACAAAGCCTCTTCGTCTCCGAAAAATGTTACTCTACCGTCAGCAACTTCCGTAATATCATACCCTAAATCTGTGATTTCTCTCTTCAGCACAGACTCCATTCCAAAATGACAGGGTGCAATCAATTCAAATTTGCGCATATATCTCCTCACTGTTTTTCCTCAAAACATCTTTAGTATACCTTTATTTTCAAAATATGTAAATAGGGACACCATACGGTGTCCCCACAGACTCTTGCGAATTTAGAAATTGTTGTTTCTCTGATTGTTGTTCTGGTTCTGGTTGTTATTCTGGTTGTTCTGATTCTGGTTGTTATTTCTCTGATTGTTGTTCTGATTGTTATTCTGACTGTTCTTGCAGTTGTCAGAATTGTTGGTGTTGTTGAACTTATTGTTATTGTCCATGATTCATACCTCCTGTGAATTATCGGTTACAGGAAGTAGTATGGCAAAAACGCACAAAAAATATGCGCAACTATATTGGTACTTTGGTACTAATTTTATCTTGTATTTTTAGGCAGAAAGTACTATAATAGGTTTTGTAAGCAGGTAATGTACCTGTTTACTCCCCTTATATAATATTTATACTCCCCTCATTAAGAGCTATCGGTCCCCTCCGGTAGCTCTTATGTTTTTCATCTCTAATTCAACCAATCCCGAAACAGCTTTACAAAAAAGATAACCACTGCAGTCACCGCAATCACCGGCCAAAATACAGCCAGAATTTTGAACACGGTGCTCAGTACAAGAACAATAATTATCAGGATTAATACAAGCCAGACCCACCCCGGCACCGCCGGATAACGTCTTTGTACTTCGCCGCTTTCTGCGGTCTGTTCTTTATATGTGTTTCCCGCGGTATTGTTTGTCCGACTGCCTTTCGTCTCCACAATAGTACGCGCTATCAGCCTTGGGTCTCCGAGAGAAGTCATTACCTCCTCTTCGTTCTTTCCCATACGCACCTCGGTACTGATATATTCCTCGTAATAACGCACTGTATCCGATACTGTCTCAGGGGCTACTTTGCCATTCAATGCGAGACGAAGCTTGTCCAGAAATTCCTGTTTTTCCATATATACCTCACTTATTGTAACTGATCCATCCCTTCTCCTGCGCTGATTCTTCTCAACCAGGTTGCCGGATCGTCTTTGAAACGCAGCATGGTCCAAAAAGCATTCAGCACCATAGCTTCTTTATTACAGCACTCTGTATTCTTGCCAATATCCCGAACAAGATTATATCTGTCCATCTGCCATACATACAAATCACTTAAACAGTAACCGTTGCAGACATCTTCATCACAAAAAGTATGATGATCCAGATAATACATAAATTCCTTCATCTGAGCTTCGTCCGACACCAATCCTTCCCAAAGCATGTCAAGCCATTCTCTGTCTTTTCCAGCATATTCTCCCAAAGCCAACAGTGCTTCATAAGCTCTGATGCGCCTGGCATCATAAATAATTCCGTTCATGACAGTATTCCCGCTTTCTCACCATTTCTTTCTCGGACACACATTTTTCATAATTACCGCCCGAAGTTCCACATAGCAACCGCAGCTCCGGCACATGCCCTCAAGCAGAAGATCACAGTTTTTGCAGACAAAAAGCCGTTTTTCATACAATTCTTCTCCTGCTTTTATATCCTGATCAAGATTGTCAATATACTCTCTCAGGGACCGATAGGTCTCTTCATTACCCGCCATCTCTCTGGTCAGGCATCTTTTACAAAACCGTAAATTCTCTTTCTTCTGTTCCATGGCTTACATTATACTTGGTTTACACCATATTTTCAATCTATGGATAAATTTTCTTAAAACTATTGCACTTTTTTATCCAATCTGGTATAAAGAAATCATAAAAGGGAGTAGCCACCATATAATGTGGATTTCGGGCGTCAGTACGACGATTCGTCCGCTCGGAGTTGAAAAGGCAAGACTTTTACCGTTTACGGTAGAAGTCTTTTTTATTACCCGTAATCTGTTGGCCTGTAACTCAGGCAGAAAGGAAAATATTATGTTTTTATTGGAAGGAATCATGTCTGTCACCTGGCAACAGCTCGTCATGTACGCAGTAGGCGGGCTCTTAATCTGGCTTGCCGTTAAAAAGCAATACGAACCGGCGCTTCTCTTGCCCATGGGGTTCGGAGCCATCCTGGTCAACCTACCGCTTAGCAATGCTCTGGATCAGACTCTGGCAGGAGTGGGCGAAGTACATGGCATTATCTCATGGCTTTACGAAATAGGTATCGCCGCATCCGAAGCCATGCCTATTTTATTGTTTATCGGTATTGGAGCTATGATTGATTTCGGCCCGCTTTTGGCAAGGCCTTCCTTGTTCTTCTTCGGTATTTTTGCCCAACTCGGTATTGTGATTGCAATGCTCCTGGCTTTGGCTCTGGGATTTCCCTTAAGTGATGCGGCCTCCATCGGAATCATCGGTGCCGCAGACGGGCCGACCTCTCTATTGGTCTCACAGATACTCCACTCCGAATATGTGGGTGCCATCGCTGTGGCTGCTTACTCCTACATGGCTCTGGTTCCAATTATTCAGCCCTTTACCATCCGTCTGGTCACAACCAAAAAAGAACGCGCAATCCGCATGGAATACAAGGGACGTAATGTTTCCAAACGGACCCGAATCCTGTTTCCCATTTTGACTACTGTTGTTGTCGGATTCCTGGCTCCCTCCTCAGCTGCCCTGGTAGGATTTTTAATGTTCGGCAATCTACTCAGAGAATGCGGTGTACTGGACTCTCTTGCTGAAGCTGCCCGAACCACCCTCACTAACCTGATAACCCTGCTTCTTGGCATCACCATTTCCTTCAGTATGCAGGCGGACTCCTTTGTACGCCCGGATACACTGCTCATCATGGGAATCGGACTCATCGCTTTTGTTTTCGACACACTTGGTGGTGTACTTTTTGCAAAGTTTATCAATCTGTTTCTGAAGCACAAGATAAATCCTATGGTGGGTGCCGCGGGAATTTCCGCCTTTCCCATGTCTTCCCGCGTTGTCCAGAAAATGGCGCAGGACGAATGCCCGGGTAATGTTATACTCATGCAGGCTGTAGGCGCCAACGTAGCCGGTCAGATTGCCTCCGCCATTGCCGGCGGTCTGATAATTCGGATTGTAGCTGCATATTTGTAATTCAAAACTTTTCACCGGACAAAACACTCCGTAATGCCGACGTTGTAAATGTAATACAAATCGAGTAAAATCCGGACATAAGAAAAGCCCCAAAAACCTAGAGTTTCTGGGGCTTTCACGTGTGTTAGAGGATTCGAACCCCCGACCTTTTGGTCCGTAGCCAAACGCTCTATCCAGCTGAGCTAAACACACATTCTAATATTGCGGTATCACTACCTGCAACATTAGATATAATAACTTCTTCCCTAAAAAAAGTCAAGCAAATTTTCTCATTTCATAAAAAATTTTATTACCTTGCGTTTTGTAGCTTCTGCGCTTCCTCACTTAAGTCTCCAACAACTTTCGTCACGGATTCTACCAACAGGGTATTGGATTCGCAGGCATTGTAGGTTTCATTTGCATGAGCGGAAACTTCCTCCGTGATTGCGGAAATGGTCTGAATGCTCTCCACAATGTCAGCGTTGGCTGCTTCCAGTTCAGCAACCGTATTCAGCAATTCTTCGGTTTGCTTTCCGATATCCTCTGTACCATGGGTTATGCCCGCAAAATTTTCTGTTACTAACCGGGTACTCTCTGTATTGGCTCGGTTGCTCTCCGTCACAACATCAACGGCTGCCTCCACGGATACAAGCTCCTTATTAATATGCTCAATCAACTCCGTAATATTCACAGTGGCGGACTTTGTCTGATTTGCCAGACCGGAAATCTGGCTTGCAACAACCGCAAAACCTCTTCCGGACTCCCCTGCACGGGCTGCTTCAATACTTGCATTTAACGCCAGCATACCGGTACTGTTTGCGATACTTGTGATTGTCTCGATGATGGTATTCATCTGGTTGGTATACTCTCTGAGTGCTGTCATCTGACTCAGCACCTGCTGATTCGCCTCCATGGATTTTTCCACCTGCGTAGCAAGTGAATTCATCTGTTGTCTGCCTTCATCAACCTTCCGAACGGTATTCTTCAGGTTTTCCTCAATGCCTGCTGCCGTATCTTTGACACGGATGATATGCTGCTGAATCTGTTCCGTCTTCTGCAGCTGTGTTTGAACAGACTCTGCTGTCTCAGTACTTCCGGAAGAGACCTCGCCCATATAACTGTGAATTTGTTCCATGGACTGTCCCAGCTGTTCTACCTTCCCCGACATCTCTTCGATTCCGGAAATCATCTTCCCCGATGTATTTAAGACGCTGTCCGTCAATCTGTTTGCTTCATCAGACTGTTCCTGAATCTGTTTTACCTTCTCCGTATTTACACGCTTTACAGCATTCGTCTCCATAACCATAAACGCACAGGTCAGCAATGTAGCAGCGATTCTGATTTCCACATCCGGCATTTCGGCCGATACATATCCCACCGTCAGAGCATGGTATATCACAAAAGTAATATTTCCCAACACCGCTCCCGCGCTGAGCAGTATACAATATTTGATATCCATATACAGAATAATTACCATAAACATCGGAAAGGCATAAGTGCATGCCAATACACTGGTGGTGGTAAATATGACAAACAGATATAGAATTCCGTACGAAATTCCCATGATATGTTTTATCAGCTCATCTTCGTGGTTCCTTCTGTACAAGATATGTTCAACCACAATCGGAGCCACGCACAACAGCGAAAAAATCGCAAAATATCCCAATGTTCTGGAACCCTTGAATACTTCCAACGCATATGCCAGGAAGAGTACCGTATCAATGATGGTATGTCCTATTAAGGCAACACGATTTACAAAACCTTTTTCCGAAAAATTCCCGTTCATATGTATACCTCCGCTGCATTTATCAGGAATTTACTACTTTTGTATGTTATATTTTATTTCATAAAATGCATCAAGAAAAAATGTGTTTGAATTCTAATTGTCTCATCAACAAATTTTAAAATGTTTTATGAGAAAGAGGTATAGATTTTATTCTTTCTGTGTTATACTATAAGAACGGCAAAAAACACGTTTTATCGGACCGTGATACCATTACATATGACTGCCTGTCACGGCAGTTTCAGGAGGATACACATGCTTGAACTACGAAATCTCTCCTTTCAGGTACAAGATGACTCGAAAGGTCAGAAAGAAATTATCAGAGACTTAAACCTCACCTTTGAGGATCATACGTTTATCGCCATCACAGGCCCCAACGGAGGCGGAAAATCCACTCTTGCCAAACTGATTATGGGAATTGAGAAACCGACCTCCGGAAAAATTCTGTTTAACGGAACGGATATCACAGATATGAGTATTACGGATCGGGCAAAACAGGGAATCAGCTTTGCTTTCCAACAGCCGGTTCGTTTCAAAGGTATCAAAGTAAAGGACTTAATTACCCTTGCTGCGGGAAATCAGGTCAAGCTGCCAAATGTCTGTGATTATCT
Organism: Lachnospiraceae bacterium; assembly: GCA_022769665.1. GTDB lineage: Bacteria > Bacillota > Clostridia > Lachnospirales > Lachnospiraceae > Acetatifactor. The sequence goes on from JALEIR010000028.1 coordinate 74,673, forward strand.
CTCCAAGGTCGGATTGTGTGCCAGGGACTACATTAACCGCGATGTGGATGCCAGTCTTTCAGGCGGTGAGTTAAAGCGAATCGAGATTGCTTCCATCATCGCCAGAAACACTCCTCTATCCGTCTTTGACGAACCGGAAGCCGGAATTGATTTGTGGAGCTTCAACAACTTAATCAAGGTCTTCGAAGAAATGCACGAAAACAGCCAAAATTCCCTGATTATCATCTCCCACCAGGAACGAATTCTTAATATCGCGGATGAAATTGTGGTACTGGCGGGAGGAACCGTCCAGGCAAAGGGACGAAGGGAAGATATTTTACCTGAGCTGCTAAAGGGCACGGAAGGCTGTCGTTTCTACCAACAGGCATAACCACCCAAAAATAATAAGCGCCGGAGGCGCAGAAACGAGGATTCGCATGGACGAAATACAGAAAAATCTGCTGGAGCAGGTGGCAGGACTTCACGAAATGCCGGAGGGTGCATATAACATCCGTGCAAATGGTAAAAGCGTGGAGCGCTCTACAACGGCTCATATCGATATTATAACAAAGACAGACAAACAGGGCATTGACATTGTCATCAAACCCGGAACCAAAAACGAAAGCGTGCATATTCCCGTTGTTTTGAGCCAAAGCGGACTGACGGAAATGGTATACAACGATTTTTATATCGGAGATGACTGCGATGTAACCATCATCGCCGGCTGTGGCATCCATAACAGCGGAGATGCCGACAGTAAGCATGACGGAATTCACTCCTTTTACATAGGGAAAAATTCTCATGTAAAATACGTTGAAAAGCATTACGGCAGCGGGGACGGTAGGGGGGAACGCATCATGAACCCCGAAACCGTCGTGGACCTTGGGGAAAACAGCTTCATGGAAATGGAAACTGTACAAATCAAAGGCGTAGATTCCACAAAGCGTTCCACCACTGCAAAGCTGGCTGACGGTTCACGTCTGGTTGTAACGGAAAAGCTGATGACCCACGGGCATCAGACGGCCGAAACCTCCTTCAAAGTAGATTTGGACGGCGAAGGCTCCAGTGCCAATATCATCTCCCGTTCCGTAGCAAGAGAGGACTCCAGACAAGTCTTTCTTTCCAAAATTAACGGCAACAACCGATGCGCCGGGCATTCCGAATGTGACGGCATCATCATGGATAATGCCAAAATCAGTGCAATTCCCGAAATTACAGCCAATCACCTGGATGCTGAGCTGATACATGAAGCCGCAATCGGAAAAATTGCCGGAGAACAGATTGTCAAACTCATGACCCTGGGACTTACCGAAGCAGAGGCTGAAGCACAGATTATCAACGGATTTTTAAAATAATCAACGCATAAAATCGTACCTTCGAGGGAAACTACGTTGCAGTATAAATTCCCCCGGAGGTTTTTTATGAAGATAAATCGTACCACACAAACCATGGACGGCAATAGTGCCGCCGCCTATATTGCATATGCTTTCAGTGAAGCTGCTGCCGTCTATCCCATCACCCCTTCTTCACCCATGGCGGAACTCTGTACACACTGGGCCGGTGAAGGCAAAGAAAACATATACGGAAAACCAATGAAACTGGTACAGATGCAATCCGAAGCCGGTGCCGCCGGAGCCGTTCACGGCGCAGCGTTGTCCGGCGCTCTCGCTACCACCTTCACGTCCTCTCAGGGGCTTTTGCTCATGCTTCCCAACCTGTACAAAATAGCAGGAGAATTGCTGCCCTGCGTTATCCATGTGGCTGCGCGGACGATTGCCACCCATGCTCTCTCCATCTTTGGGGATCACTCCGATATCTATGCCTGTCGCCAGACCGGTATCGCCATCTTTGCATGCAGCAGCGTACAGGAGGTAATGGATCTTTCTCCCGTATCACATATTTCTGCTTTGGAGGGCAGTATCCCCTTTCTGAACTTCTTCGACGGTTTCCGCACCTCCCACGAACTGCAAAAAATCCAAGTCTGGAATTATGATACCCTGCGCTCCATGGTTCCTCTCAATGCTCTGCATACCTTCCGCAACCATGCTCTGCACCCTCATCACGGCAATACCTATGGTACCGCTCAAAATCCGGACATTTTCTTTCAAAACAGAGAGGCATCAAACTCTTTCTACAATGCCCTTCCGTGTATTGTTGAAAAGCAGTTAGAAAAAATCAATTCTCTTCTGGACACAAATTACGAACTGTTTGACTATTACGGAGCATCTGACCCGGAACACATTATCGTAGCCATGGGCAGTGTATGTGAAACCATTCGGGAATATCTGGCTTCCGTTCCCGGTGAAAAATACGGACTGATTTCTGTTCATCTGTATCGTCCTTTCAGTGCGGCGCACTTTCTCAGTAAAATTCCGTCCTCAGTACGACGTATCACTGTCTTGAGCCGCACCAAAGAACCGGGATCTCCGGGAGAACCGCTCTTTCTGGATGTTATCTCCGTCCTGCAGAAAGCAGGGAGACTGGCCGTATCTTCAGATGCTGAGGGAGTTCCCGGGTCTGCTATCCGTGTCTTCTCCGGGCGCTACGGTCTCAGTTCCAAGGATACCACACCTGCACAGATTGCCGCCGCCTATCATAACTACGAAAAAACAGATTTTACACTGGGCATAACCGATGATATCACTCATCTTTCCCTGTCTGTCCCAATGTTACCGGATACGACGCCGAAAGACATTACAGGCTGTAAATTCTGGGGATTGGGAGGAGACGGTACAATCAGTGCAACCAAAAACGCCATCAAAATTGTGGGAGAACACACAGACTTAAATGTACAGGGTTATTTTGAATATGATTCCAAAAAGTCCCGGGGGCTCACCATCTCACACCTGCGTTTCGGAAAAAGTCCCATCCACAGTGCATACCTGATACACAAGGCAGCCTTTGTTGCCTGCCACAATCCGGTCTATCTGCACAAATTCGATATAGTGCAGGAAATAAAAGACAATGGCTGCTTCTTGCTGAACAGTCCTTATCGGGGAGAGAAAGCCGAAGATTATTTGCCCCTTGCCGCTCTCATCTATCTGGCTGAACATCATATCCGCTTCTTTGTCATTGATGCACTTCGTATCGGCAAGGAGACCGGCTTGAATAACAAGATCAGTACCATACTCCAGGCCGCATTTTTCGCTGTCATCAAACTGCTTCCTGCTGATAAAGCTAAAAAGCTGATGAAAGAGTCGGCACAAAGAAGTTACGGAAAAAACGGTAAGAACATTATTCGAATGAACGAGGAAGCCATAAATCGCGGATTTGCTGAGGTTCGGGAAATTATCGTCAGTAATCCAATTGCTCCCAAAAACTCCCGCCGGACTGCCTTGGACAACACTCCTTTTCCGGACAGACCTGAAATGCTGGATTATGTAAGTAACATACAACAGCCTGTCACCGACCAACGCGGAGACACTCTTCCGGTATCCGCTTTTCTGCCCTATGCCGACGGGCATACTCCTGCCGGCAGTACCGCCCATGAACGCAGAAATGTGGCAACAGAAATTCCCGAATGGATTCCCGAAAACTGTATTCAATGCAACCGTTGCTCCTTTGTCTGTCCCCATGCGGTGATTCGCCCCGCTGTTTTAGACAAAGAACAATCTTATATTGCTCCCCGGGAAATGAAGAAGTTACCCATGACCGGTCTGGACAATCACGAATTTGCCATCGTCATTTCCCAGGTGGACTGCACCGGATGCGGCGCATGTGCAGCAGTCTGCCCCGGGAAGCAGGGAAAGAAGGCTTTGGAAATGAAACCGGTACAGGAAGATACCCCTGGTACCGGTATTTCCTGTGATACCACGGCTCAACAATGTTTTGACTTTGCCAAACCTCTTTTGCCAAACCGCAGTGCAGCTGAAAAATTCGGTATCTCCACCGTCAAGGGCAGCCAGTTTCTGCGTCCTTTCATGGAATTTTCCGGTGCGTGCGCAGGTTGCGGTGAAACCCCTTATGTCAAACTTTTGACACAACTATTCGGTCCCGAAATGTATATTGCAAACGCCACGGGCTGTAGCTCCATCTGGGCAAATTCTTCCCCCTCCTGTGCTTATTGCACAGACATTAACGGGCATGGACCGGCCTGGTCAAATTCCTTGTTTGAGGATGCTGCAGAATTCGGCCTCGGTATGCTGTTAGCCGGAGAAGTCAGGGAGTCCCAAATGCCCTACTGGGTAATCGGAGGTGACGGCTGGGCCTATGACATCGGGTTTGGGGGTTTGGACCATGTTCTTTCCACCGGTAAAAACATCAATCTTTTGGTACTGGATACCGAAGTATACTCCAATACAGGTGGACAGGCTTCAAAAGCAACTCCTCTCGGTTCCACAGCAGAATTTATCTATGGTGGAAAGACTTCACGAAAAAAAGATTTAGCCGCCATGGCTATGACTTACGGGAATGTCTATGTGGCACAAATTGCCTTTGGAGCGGACTTTAATCAAACAGTGAAGGCATTAAGCGAAGCTGCGGCCTATAACGGGCCTTCTCTGATTATTGCCTATGCCACCTGTATCGCTCACGGCGTCAAATCAGGCTTAGGTTCCTCCGCTCACGAGATGAAAAAAGCAGTGGATGCCGGCTACTTTCATTTGTTCCGCTATCATCCGCTCCTCCGTCAGCAAGGGAAAAACCCCTTTATTCTTGACAGCAAAGAGCCTTCTCTGGATTACAAGGAGTTTCTGGAGGGTGAAATTCGCTTTAATTCCCTATCCGGCATTCACCCCGAAGAAGCAAAGAAATTGTTCGAGGAAGCTGCACGGCAGGCAAAAAGACGCTACGAATATCTGAAACGGTTGGAAGCGCTGTACGCACCCTCTCAGAATTAATTTGTTTTCATTCCATGCACCCTTCTCTTCAGGTCTCTATATTAAAAAAGCAAGTGTCTCCGTTGGGAGATACCTGCTTTTTTATATCGTCTATTTTGAATTGTTTTCTGACCACGCTTTCAGGCTTGCCTCTAAGCGTTCCAGACCGTCTTTCAGCCTTTCTCGAGGGCAAGCAGTATTCATACGGATAAATTTCTTTCCGGGAGCACCATATTCTTCTCCTTCTGTCAAAATTAATCCGCTGTATTCACCAATGAAATTTACCAGTTTCGTTGCATCCTCTGTAACACCGCTGCAATCCAGCCAGAGAAGATAAGTCGCATGAGAAGGAACCACCCGTATGCCTTTCAGGTTATCCTTTACAAATTCTCTCACGTACTGCTTGTTGTCAGCCAGATATTTCCTGAGTTCTTCTAACCAGGCTTCACCCTTTTCAAAGGCTGCCACAGCTGCGCAGATTGCAAAGCTGTTTGGCTCTGCCACCTCGTCAGTATTCAGTCCTCTGTTCAGCTTATGTCGAATCACGGGATTGGGTATCATGACTGCTGCAGTCTGGATTCCGGGAATACTGAAGGTCTTGGTAGGAGCAATACAGGTCACGCTGTTGTCTCTGCAAATTTCGGATACAGAAGCAAAGGGTACATACTCGTATCCCGGGTCTGTCATATCACAATGAATCTCATCCGAAATCACAAGCACATGATGCTTCGCACAAAGTTCTCCGATTTTTGCAAGGGTTTCTCTGTCCCAGATTTTTCCAACAGGATTATGAGGATTGCAAAGAATCATCATGGTTGTCTGCGGGTCAGCCAGTTTTTCCTCCAAATCCGAAAAATCAATGAAATATTCCCCATTTTCATATACCAGCGGACTCTCCAGAATATTCCGCCCGTTGTTACGGATAGAGTTAAAAAAAATATTGTATACAGGTGTCTGTATCAGCACATTTTCTCCCACCGTCGTCAGTTTTCTCACCGCACTGGAAATTGCAGGTACCACACCTGTACAGAATATCAGCCAATCCTTCTCAAAGGTTATATGATGTCTGCGGCTCCACCACCCAATGTACGCTTCATACCATTCATCCGTTACCACGTTATAGCCAAAAATACCGTGCGCAGCTCTTTCCTCTATTGCTGCTCTGATTTCAGGTGCTGTCTCAAAATCCATATCGGCTACCCACATAGGTAGTTCATTCTCCCTGACATCCCACTTCAAGGAACCGGTGTTACGTCTTTCTGTCAGCTTGTCAAAATCGTACATATCTCCTCCCGTTTATACTTCATTCCCTTCCCACTCGGCATGATCGGATTGCTTAACGATTTTACCCGCCTCAATTTTGGTCTGGTCAATCTTAACTTTCCGGCCATCCATAATCAGTTCACCGATTCTGTCTGCCCGGATAATTCCGCCCTTGGGATTGAACACACTGTCCACCTGACCCACAATCTCCACATCAGCCTGAGAGTACTCAAAGGCCAGGTTCGTATGAATCAGCCGGCAGTTTTTCATCACCAGATTGTCAATGTAACACAATCCCTGTAAACTCTCTATCGTACAGTTAATCAGTGTAATATTTTTTGAATTCCATCCAAGATATTCGCCTGAAATAAAGGAATCGTAAACAACAACGTTATCTGCATTCCAAAATGCATCCTTGGACAACAATCGCGAATTATGGATTTCAATATTTTCCCCGCCGTCAAAGCTGTAGTTTCCTACCAGTGTAAAATTCCGCGCCACAATGTTCTTGCTGTTCATGGCAAAATAGTCGCCTTTGGCCGTTACCTGATCCATCTCAATATCGGTACAGTTCCAGAGCGTTTCTGCTGCATTCGGCATGTCCACATTTTTCAAGACAATCCCTCTTGCACGCCTGAAATTCTTAGGTGCTTCAATGACTGTATCCGATACGGAAATATTGTCCACATACCAGATTCCGGCTCTTGCCATATCAAACAGACTACAGTTTGTCATTTTCACATTTTGTGTATACCACAAGGGATATTTCCATCTGAAAAGGCAGTTATCAATCTCCAGATTGCTGCTCTCCTTTAAGGGCGATTCACCGTCTGCAAAGGTACAGTAACTGATACGCGCATCATGAGTACCGTACAACGCCCTCTCTCCGCTCAAAAACTGTTGAATTATCTCTTTCATCTCTTGCCTCCATATCAAAGCAGCTCGCTTGCCAATTAACCATTTTATTCTCAACTTTATACTAACTTATATTCTACAAAACTGCAAATTTTTATCATTTTTTCTCCAACCGCTCAAAATTATGCATCCAATCAGCTTTAAAGAAATACAGCAAAAACACCACACAGCTTGTACACCATGTCAACGGATAAGCACTGAATACCACTTCGATATGAGGATAAAAATGTAATGCAACGGTAATATAGCTTACCCTCAATACACACCAGAAACTCAGCATGATAACCATAGGAACACTTGCTTTACCTGCTCCCCTCATCACTCCGGCAATGCAGTGTGCCAGTGCCAACATACAGTAAAACAATGATTCAACTTTCGCCTGTCGCACACCAAATTCAATCACTTCCGGTGAATCACTAAACAATCCAATCAGGACCGGTGCAAATATCCAAAACAGGACACCAATAAGCTCTGTCAAGGATACAGAACATAAAACGCCAAATCGTACTCCTTTTTTCACCCGGTCATATTTTCTGGCTCCCAGATTCTGACCTACAAAGGTAGAAAGGCCCTGCGCGAAACAAGTAACAGGAAGGAACGCAAATCCCTCCAATTTAAAATATGCACCGCATCCTGCCATAGCATATTGACCAAAAGAGTTGATGTTCGTCTGAACAACAAGATTTGCCAGTGCAATAACAGAATTCTGTATTCCTGACGGCAATCCGAATCGTATGATATTCTTCAGACTCTCCATATGGAACCCGACTTCTTTGATTACAAGACGATGGGATCCTTCTGCACGAAGCAGCTGAATCAGGCATAATAATGCACTGATTGCCTGCGCTATCACGGTTGCAAGAGCTGCTGCGCCTACTCCAAATCGAAATCCTCCAACAAACAGCAGGTCAAGCACGATATTTACTACGGATGATATAATCAAATAGAGCAAAGGATGTCTGCTGTCTCCCACTGCCTGTAAAATACCCACAAAAATATTATACATAACGGAAAAAACAGAACCACAAAAATAGCATCTGAAATATATAATAGATTGTGGTAACACATCGGCCGGTGTATTCATCCACTGTAAAATAATGGGGGTAAATGTTACTCCAAGAATCGTTAAAATCACTCCGGCTGCCAGTCCAAATGCTACGTCCGTATGTATTGCAAGCCGCATACTACGTTCATTTTTTGCGCCATATTCTTTCGCAATAATCACACCTGCTCCCAGAGCAACGCCTTGAAAAAATCCTACCATCATAAATATGAGACTGCCGGATGAGCTTACAGCTGCCAACGCTTCATCCCCCAGGAATCGTCCCACAATTAATGAATCAAATGTATTATAAAGTTGTTGGAAAACTTGTCCTACCAGAATCGGTAATGCAAAAAAAATAATTTTTTTATATATAGAACCTTCCGCTAAATTATTCTTATCATCCATGACTTTCGTTCTCCCTAAAAACGTGCCTCTTCACTCGGAATAAGAAATTTTTACATAAAAAAATGGGGCCTATAGGGCTCGAACCTATGACCCTCTGCTTGTAAGGCAGATGCTCTCCCAGCTGAGCTAAGACCCCTTTTCACAGTATTTACCAAGTCCACTCATTACTTTGTAAACACCATAA
>JALEIR010000050.1 GCA_022769665.1 Lachnospiraceae bacterium
CGCAATCAATAAATCCACACTGGGATTATTGGTGCCGCGCTCTACCTTGCAAAAGGTACTGGTAGTTATTTCGACACCGTGTAATTGCAGCTTAGCGACAACATCTATGCTTCGAAGTTTGCGCTGTATTCTCAATTTACGAATGTTTGTGCCAACCAGGTTGTTGGTTCTTTGATTTACTCGTTCCATATTTAGGAGTTTATCCAATTTTTTTGAAAAAAGTTGCCAAAATGGACGCAAATATGATAAAATAGTGTGATATAATCATAAAACAAACACATATTGCTTAGTTTAGGGAACGTAAAATATGAACATTCTAAAAAAATATTTGAAGAAATACAGAATAAAGTGTATGGAAACGGCAATTAAAAGATGTAATGCCTTCTCGCCCGGTGAACCCCGTAATCTGTTCCCGCCCTTTTTTTATCTGATTAATGAAAAGAAAACAATTAAAGAGATGGAAAGGTATGGTCTGCATAGAATATCGGAGGTTATAAAGAGGACCGGTCAGGAAGAAGGAATTGCCCCAAAGATGCCTAAAATGATGTGACAATTGAATGTATGTCATATAGGATAACAGAATAAACAGACTAAGACAAGTATAACATATGATTCAAAACGAACCGGGCAAAGTATTTGCCTGTTTACAGAGATGTATTCTGCATCTCTGTTTTTTTGCCACAAAATGTGATATCCTGAAAAGGAATTTTGAAAACGGAGATTGTCGGAAATGAAAAGAAGAATTTTGATGTGTCTGTTGACGTTGACTGTCTGCGTTGGAATATCCTCCTGCGGAAGTGAAAAACAGTATGAAATGACAGAAAATGTAGCAGAATCCGGAGCGTGGGAAGCGACAGAAACGGTTGTTGTGAATTCCGGGGAACAGGAGTCCGGGCCGGTAGGGGAGAATCTACGGGAACAGGAGGCTGAGTCGGAAGTGGCGGATTCTGCGGAAGAAGCAGAATCTGAGTCTGCAGATGAGTCTGCAGATACCGTGCAAGAGTTTGATATAACGCTATGCTTCGCGGGAGATATTAATCTGGACGAGAACTGGGGTACCACACAGTTTATGGATGCACAGGAGAACGGAATTTATGACTGTATTTCCGAGAAACTGATTAGAAGGATGAAGGAAGCGGATATCATGTGTCTCAACAATGAGTTTACCTATAGTGACGGCGGCTCTCCTTTGGACGGAAAAACATATACCTTTCGCGCAAGACCGGAACGCGTGAAGGTATTACAGGAACTTGGGGTGGATGCTGTGACACTGGCAAACAATCATGTCTACGATTACGGACCGGAGGCCTTGCTTGATACTCTTTCTGTATTGGAAGAGGCGGAAATCCCTTACTTTGGAGCCGGAAGGTCGCTGGAGGAGGCTATGGCACCGTTGTACCTGGAGGCGGACGGAAAAATTATAGCTTTGGTGGGGGCTTCCCGGGCGGAAAAGAATAAGATGACACCTCAGGCAACGGAAAGTGCGCCGGGAATTTTAAGATGCTATGATACGACCCTTTACCGCGAGGCTATTGCGGAGGCAAAGGAAAACGCTGATTTCTGTATTGCTTTTGTGCACTGGGGGACGGAATACAGTTTTGAATTGGAACAGGTGCAGAAGGACACGGCAAGGGAGTACTTGGATGCCGGCGCGGATGTGATAATCGGTGCCCATTCTCACTGTCTGCAGGGGATAGAGTATTATGAAGGAAAGCCTGTCTTTTACAGTCTGGGAAATTATTGGTTTAATGGGAAAACGCTGGATACCATGCTGGTACAGCTTCATATTACAGGAAATGATGAGAGCAATGAAATTGAAGCACAGATTATACCGGCAGTGCAGTCCGGTTACAAAACCGTATATGCAGAGGAAGAAGAGGAGCAGAAACGGATTTTTGATTTCTTGGAGGGTATTTCCGTCAATGTGGAGATAACCGATGAGGGTATTGTGAAAGAGATATCCGAATAAAAAGATTTTTGTCTTTTCATTGTGGCAACAAAGAGTTATAATTAACTCGGTTTTTTTGTTCCTTAATAATGTAGCGTATCTTTGAGAATCACGGGATATCGAAGGTCTTAGTAGTGAACGGAAGGGAATATCGATGAATTATCAGGAAGAATACAACCGTCTTAAGGTAGAGTGGAGAAAAAGAATTCTACTGTCCTTCTATATAGTAGTCGGAGTACTTTTTGCGGCCGAAATTGTTATGTGGATTGTAATGCCGCGTTTGGGGATTTTGATGAAATATACCGGCTGGAATTATGTAATACTGTATGTCCTGCTGCCCAGCGCACTAAACCTTGTTATCGTTATGATTACAAGGGGAATTGTATTGGGACAGTGCAGTGATAGAAAAAAGAATTTTGCCATTGTCTTCGGCTTAATCTGCATCTGTCTTGTGGTGACTACTTTTCACGGCTATTTTCCGATAACAACAGGAGTTTTTGTGGCTCCTGTCATGGTTTCCGTGATGTTTGATGATGAGAAACTGACCAGAACCGCAGCAGTTGCAGCAGCGCTGTTTTTGGTAATCAGTGTTTTTTCTGCCGGTATTTTCGATAATACCTGGACAATGGCAGAACGTTTGACGAACGGGTTGGCAGGGCTGGTGTTTGTTGCAGCTTTTTATGTGATTTGCGCAGTCCTCTTGCAGTTTAGCGAGGCAAAAAATACAATGATTCATTCCAGCAGCGCGCTGAATGAAGAGATGCAGCGGGCATTGAAAATTGATGCTATGACGGGGCTGTATAACCACACAGAGTTCTATAACAGACTGGAGCAGTATTATGAAGACTTTCATGAGCAAACCACCCATTTGACCGTAGCGGTGCTGGATGTGGATTACTTTAAACAGGTGAATGATGCTTACGGTCATGAGTGCGGGGATACGGTTTTAATTCGGATTGCCGATATTTTAAAGAAGAACTGTGGAGGATGCGGGCATATTTTCCGGTATGGAGGCGAAGAGTTTGCGGTTATTTTCAGACATATGTCAGCGGAAGAAGTGGAAAAGCTGATGGATAAGGTAAGGGAAGCCATTAATGAACTTCGCTTTGACAATATGCCCAAAGAAAGACTGGGAATCAGCTGCGGTATTTATGAATATATGGGCGACGATACAGCTGTACAGGAAATTTTTTCCAGGGCGGATAAGGCGCTATACCGCGCAAAAAAATTAGGACGCAACAGGTGTGTCTGCTACAGTGAGGATGAACAGTGACAAAAGAGAGAAAAAAGATATTGTTGATTGCAACGGGAGGAACTATTGCTTCCGGATATACGGAAAAAGGACTTGCTCCCAGAATAGCGGCAAATGATTTGCTCAGTTATGTGGAGGAACACAAGGATTTTTGTGTAGTGGAAGTACTTCAACCTTTCAGTCTGGACAGTACCAATATTTACGGTAAACATTGGCTGGAACTGTCAGCAATCATCGAGAAGCACTATGAGTCTTACGATGGATTTGTGATTTGTCATGGAACGGATACCATGGCCTTTACGGCAGCAGCGCTGTCTTATCTTGTACAGAACAGCCGAAAACCTATTGTGATAACCGGTTCCCAGAAGCCCATTAATCTGCCGGTGACGGATGCCCGCACAAACCTGTTGGACAGTCTGCGGTTTGCTTCTGAAGAGAAGGCTCATGGTGTCAATATTGTCTTTGGCGGCAAGGTAATTGCCGGAACCAGAGCGAAAAAGGAGCGTTCCAAAAGTTATAATGCCTTTTCCAGCATCAATTACCCTTCTGTGGCTGTTATACAGGACGGCAGGATTGTGTTTTATGTGGACGATAAAGACAAGGCGGTCAGTGAAGTTTGCTTTTTTCACGACCTGAATGACAGAGTGCTTTTGCTGAAATTGATACCCGGCATGGACGGGAGCGTGCTAAACAGGCTATTCCCATATTATGACGGGGTTATTATTGAAGCCTTTGGTGTAGGTGGTTTCCCGGAGTATGGTGAGGACCCTTTCTATCAGGAAATCAGACATTGGAGCGATGCGGGCAAGATTGTGATGCTGGCAACTCAGGTGACTCACGAGGGAAGTGATATGGAGGTTTACAGGGTGGGAAAGACCATCAAAGAGGACTTTCATCTCATGGAAGCATATGATATGACACTTGAAGCTACAGTGACAAAAACCATGTGGGCTATGGGACAGACAGACTGTATTGAGGAGTTTCGAAAGCTGTTCTACAGTACCGTTAATCATGATATTTTACTGACCCCTATGGCGGAATAAAAGACAGTGCAAAAATGTCAAAAGGAGGAGATTTAGTTATGAATTATCAGGCGAGAAGGGAAGCTGTTTTGGACAAAATGACACAGGGCAGCGTAGCAATTCTATATTCGGGAATCGAGGTGCATGTCAGTGCGGACGAGTATGAGCACTTTCATGCAAATCGGAATTTCTTTTACTTGACCGGACTTCGCAGAGAGCAGATGGTTTTGATACTGGACAAGGCTGTAGAGCCGGCCAAGACCATACTGTTTATAGAAGAGACAGATCCTACCATGGAACGTTGGTATGGCAGAAAGGTAACCATGGAGGAGGCGAAGAAAACCTCCGGTATCGATGATGTACAGTATATCGGTGCTTTGAATGGCGTGTTGGACCGAATCATGGAACGGGAGGATGTGGAACAGGTATACTTTGACACCTTCCGCCACAGTCAGGAGGATATGCCGGACTACAATTTGATTAAGGCAAATGAGTTCCGGACTCTTTATCCCGGTGTGCCTGTGAGAAATCTTTTCCCTCTTGTTGCAGCGGAGCGCATGTGGAAGGATGAAGAGGAAATCAGTCTGACCAGAGAAGCTATCAGATTGACAAAAGAAGCACTGGAAGTGGTAATGAAGAACCTGAAACCCGGCATTAAGGAATATCAGGCGCAGGCAGACTTTGAGCACAGCATTTTCAGAAACGGTGCAGAGTGCCCTGCATTCCATACAATTGCGGGAAGTGGTATGAATGGAACCATGCTGCATTATGATACCAACAGAGATACCTGCCGGGACGGCTCGCTGCTTTTACTGGATCTTGGAGCGAGAGTAGCCGGATATAATGCCGATATTACGAGAACCTATCCGGTTAACGGCAAATTTACCGAGAGACAGAAGAAGGTGTATGACCTGGTTCTGGCTGCAAACCGGAAGGTAGCAGAGGAGGCAAAACCCGGCATAACTCTGAAGGAGCTGAACGAAATCTGTAAGAGTGTATTGGCAAAAGGACTGATTGAACTGGGATTGATCAAAAAGGAGGATGAAGTCTCCAAATATTATATGCACGGAGTATCTCATCATCTTGGAATTGATGTTCATGATGTGAATGTGGCAGCAAATGCGAAGCTGCGTCCCGGTGCCATCATTACCGATGAACCCGGTCTTTATATTGATGAATGGGAAATCGGTGTCCGTATCGAGGATGATTTGTTGATTACAGAAGATGGGGCAGAGGTTCTTTCCAAGGACATCATCCGTACGACGGAAGAGATTGAGGCATTCATGAAGGGTATTTAAAGAAATGTCATAGACCTGCAAGACTTCATGATTAGTTTAGGAAAAGGAGAAGAAGAGCAAATATATCCGTAAAGAGCGGTATGTAGGCACCTTGCAGAGAAGTTTTTATGTAGGAGAACGAAACAAGGCCGTCACCATTTGGTGGCGGTCTTGTTTTATCCTTTTGATTTCCGGTATTGTGTCGGAGACAGCCCTACATTTTTACGAAATACCTTGCAGAAATAATTGCTTCCCGAGAAACCGTTTCTCATGGCGATAGATTCCAAATCGGAATCGGAATTCAACAAATCATTCATTGCAGATTGAATACGCAGTTTCGTAAGATAGCGGAGGGGAGAGATTCCCATATCTGCAGAAAATTGTCTGGTAAGATGTGCGGCAGAGATTCCCAGTCGTCCGGAAAGTTCCTCAATGCCGGAGAGAAGAGCATATTCCTGACGCATCAGGGAGGCGGCCTTTTCAGAAAGCGGATTTCTGGTATTGCCTGTGGGATTCTCAATTTCACGTAAAAGAGCACAGAGAAAGCGGTACAGTAATTCTCCGCTCTCATATTTTTCCAGATGACCGCCGGTAGTCAGACGTTCTTGCAGGAGAAGCAGCATACGGATGGGGGTGCTGTCCGGAGACAGAGAAAAGACACCGTTACAAAGTGAGTTGAGTCTGTCAGCGAAAGGACGAACTGCCGGACCGTCAAAGTGAAGATACAAAAGCTCCCAGAATGCAGGGGCGTTATCCGAGTGTGTAATACAGTTTTCAGGGGGCGAAGTACAGTCTCCCGAGGGTGCTGTATAGTTTCCATATACATTGTCGGTTAGAAAATATCGGCTGTTTTCGGGAATGGACGCAAAAAAACCCATACCCGGTGTGAGCGTGAAGAGTTTTCCAACTTTTTGAAAGTATCCTGTTCCGCGAAGCGTGTATTGGAAAAGATATCCTGAAAAATCCGGACGTCTGTCGTTGTAAAAATCATATTTTTCCTGTTGACGTAATTCAATTCCGCCATCGCAGAGATAGAGCGGAGAATCCATATCTTCAAGATTCAATACACCGAAACACCCCAGTCTGTAGCTCATCAAAAATTTACCCTTTTCGTCAGCTTTTTATCATTGCAGCAAGTGCATAGCCAAATTATAATCGGAAATATAGAGAAAAGCAACAATATCAAAAAAATGCTAACAGATAGCAAGACAATGCTCATGAAGCATGTATCCGGAAAGGGAGAGAAAAATGAATAAAAATGAATTTGCAATGACACCGCCAATGGGGTGGAACAGTTACGACTACTATGACACTACAGTAAATGAGGAACAGGTGAAAGCCAATGCCGATTATATGGCAGCGCATCTAAAAGAATTCGGATGGCAGTATATTGTGGTGGACATTGAATGGTATGCTCATGGTGCCGGGAGCCGGAGAGACAGATATCAGTATATTCCGTTCAGTGAACTGGAAATGGATGAATTCGGAAGGCTTCTTCCGGATCCTGAGCGGTTTCCTTCCTCCGCAAACGGTGCGGGATTTCAGCCTCTGGCGGACTATATTCATGGCTTGGGGCTGAAATTCGGAATCCACATTATGAGGGGAATTCCCAGAATTGCCGCTCATAGACATTTGCCTGTGAAAGGGATGAATGTAACTGCCGATGTCATTGCAGATCCTTCGTCTATCTGTGGATGGAATCCCGATATGTATGGTGTGCGCGATATGGTTGAAGGTCAGGCGTATTATGACTCACTGTTAGAACTTTATGCACAGTGGGGTGTGGACTTTATCAAGTGTGATGATATCTGCAATACTAATCTTTATCCGACCAATCCTTATTCCGGGCGGCATGAGATTGAGATGCTGGCAAAGGCAATTCAAAAATGCGGACGGGAAGTTGTGCTTTCTCTGTCACCCGGACCTGCACTTATCGATAAGGCGTGGCATTATGAGACATATGCCAATATGTGGAGAATTACGGATGATTTCTGGGATGACTGGAGATTGTTAAAAGATATGTTCCACCGATGTGAACTTTGGCAGAATCATGTGTCAAAGGGATGCTATCCGGACTGTGATATGCTTCCGGTGGGGCATTTGGGAAAGGGCTTCGGACATGAGAGGACAACCAACTTTACATGGACGGAGCAGCGTACCATGATGACGCTGTGGTGTCTCTTCGGGTCACCTCTGATGATAGGTGCAGAACTGACAAAACTGGATGAAAGGACGTTGGAACTTTTAACCAACAGACGGGTTCTTGCCATGCTGACACCGGAATGTAAACCATGGCAACTTTGCCTGGACGACAAAAAGGCAATCTGGAGAGCCGGTAATGAAAAGACAGGGGCCAAATATGTGGCATTATTCAATTTGAGTGAGGAAGAATCAGAGATGACAGTTTCTCTTGCTGAAGCGGAAATGGAGGCGGGTGCATGCCTGACAGAGCTCTGGACAGGAGAGAGAGCAACCGTGGCACAGGGCGTCCTGCATGCGAATATTCCCGCACATGGATGCGCTGTCTATGAAACGGGTTATTATGAGTAAGGGGAATAATTGAATGCGGAAAGTTTGATTTTGGTGTAGAATAGGGGAAGGGAGGTGAATTATGGACGCACAATTGCTGGAAGAATTGAAAAAAATAACGCCGGAAGAGGAGAAGATTCTATCAGGAGCAGGTGAAATAGAAAAAAATATTTATATGTCCGGGAGAGCAGATATTGTGGATGCGGGAAAACTGCTGGAAGCAGGCAAAATGATACAGGTGCGTCCACACACCAGATTTGTACATTTCCCACGGCACACGCACAATTATATTGAGGTCATCTATATGTGTTCCGGAAGTACACATCATATCATAAATGGAGAGGATGTGATACTGGAACAGGGAGAGCTGCTGTTTTTAAGCCAGAGTGCAGTACAGGAAATTTATCCTGCCGGTGAGAATGATATTGCGGTAAATTTTATTGTATTGCCGGAATTTTTTGAGTACGGGCTGAATATGATGGAGCCGGAGGAAAACTTGCTGAGAAGTTTTGTTATCGATTGTCTGCGTGGAGAAAATGCGTCTGCCGGGTATTTACATTTTAAGGTAGCAGATGTACTTCCGGTGCAAAATCTTGTGGAAAATTTGATTTGGACAATCTGGAACAGACAGCCGAACAGACGAAGGACCAATCAGGCAACGATGGGACTTCTTTTCCTGCAACTGATGAATTGTATGGACAAGTTGGAGACGAATGAAAATGCAGGACAGCAGAAGCTTATGATAGCTGTATTGAGCTATATTGAAAATAATTATCGAGACGGGGAATTGACAGCGTTGGCGGAGAGTCTTCACTATGACATATACTGGCTTTCCAGGGAAATCAAGCAGCGGACCGGCAAAACATACACAGAGCTCCTGCAAGCCAAAAGATTGAATCAGGCAGCATTCCTACTTGCAACCACAAACAGGAATATTGTGGATGTGGCTGCAGCGGTTGGGTATGACAACATCAGTTATTTTCATCGCATTTTTCAAAAGAAATTCGGAGTCACACCCAGAACATACCGCGTTGGAGAAAAATTGACATAATATCCAAAAAAATGCAAAGAGTAGTTTGTTTTCTGTACAAAATCCACGAGAGATGCTATACTGTAATCAGCGCATAAGAAAACCAAGCGACGCCGAAGGCGGCAGACAAATACAATGGAGAGTTTTGATATGGAAATAAAAGATTTCACCGATATGCAAAAATTTGAGAAGATTATGGCAAACTGGGCGGCGGCAACCGGTTTGGCAACGGTTGCGGTAGGAGCGGATGGAAAATATATCTCGGGTTGTTATAACTTCACGGATTTCTGTATCAAGCTGACCCGAGGCAGCAGTGCGGGTTGCGCCAGATGTGAAAAGTGTGACAGAGAAGGACAAGGCGTGTATCATTGTCATGCCGGACTCATTGATTTCGGTATTCCGCTTGAGGTGGATGGCGTTAAGGTGGGTTCGGTCATCGGAGGACAGGTCCTTCCCGAAGAGCCCGATGAAGATAAATTCCGTCAGGTAGCTCGTGAAATCGGAGTGGATGAGGATCAATACATAGAAGCGCTGCACAAGGTAAATGTGCGTACTGAGGAAGCAATCAAAGCTTCTGCCGAATTACTTGGGCAGGTGCTGAACAACTTTATTAATGCAGAATATGCCAGAAGCAGAAACGGAGTAATCATCGAAACGCTTGCCACCGGAGCTATGGAAACACACAATCTGGTAGAAAAGATTACCGCAAAAACAACAGAATTAAAAGCATTGCAGAATAAGCAGAAAATTCTGGCTTTGAATGCCAGCATTGAAGCAGCCAGAGCGGGTGAGCTGGGAGCCGGCTTTGCGGTGGTTGCAAAAGAGGTTGGAAAAATTTCGGAGCAGAGCACTGTGGTTAACAGGGAAATTGAAGAAATTGTGGAAAAGATTTCCGAAACTGTAGAGAATATGAAGAAGTAGACAATGCATTGCAAATAAGGACACTTTTTTGACAAAAGAGTGTCTTTTTTTGTGGGCCTTTTTATGCTAGGATTGAGATATGGAAAAGAAGACAGATAGAGGAGGTTGGCTATGAAATCCTATTATCTTGCAATCGATATCGGAGCATCCAGCGGAAGGCACATTCTGGCACATCTGGAAAACGGGAAAATGGAACTTGAAGAGATTCATCGTTTCCCCAACGGTATGGTGGAGAAGGATGGAGAAAAGGTTTGGGATGTGGATGAGTTATTCAGGCAGATAAAGATCGGTATGCGAAAATGCGGTGAAGCGGGGAAGATTCCGGTAAGCGTAGGGATTGATACCTGGGGAGTGGATTTCGTACTCCTGGATAAGGCGGGGCAGCGAATCGGCAATGCTGTTGCGTATCGGGACGGACGTACCAAAGGAATGGACAGAGAAGTATACCGATACATATCAGAAGAGGAGTTATATGCCGGAACCGGTATTCAGAAGCAGCTTTTTAACACCGTGTATCAGCTGATGGCGTTGAAGGTGAAAAAGCCTCAGTATTTGGAACAGGCAGAGACTCTGCTGATGATGCCTGATTATCTTCATTATTTGCTTTCGGGTGTGGCGGTGACGGAATACACCAACGCTACCACCGGTCAGTTGGTAAATCCTGATTCAAAGGATTGGGATTTTGATTTGATTGACAAACTGGGATACCCCCGGAGAATTTTCAAGAAGATTGTAACACCCGGTACGATACTGGGTAATTTGAGAGAGGAAATACAGAGAGAAGTTGGATTCGACTGTAAGGTGGTTGCTCCGGCTACCCATGATACCGGTTCGGCTGTGATTGCGGTTCCGACAGACAGCGACAATACGTTGTACATAAGCTCGGGAACCTGGTCATTAATGGGAACGGAGCTGCAAAAGGCAAATTGTTCTCCGGAAAGCAAAGCCTGCAATTTGACCAATGAGGGCGGATACGATTACCGTTTCCGCTATCTGAAGAATATCATGGGGCTTTGGATGATTCAATCCGTGAAAAAAGAGATCGGAAGTGAACTTGGTTTTGGAGAGATTTGTGACAAAGCCTCCAAAGCTGAGATAGCTTCCATTGTGGACTGCAATGATGACAGGTTCCTTGCACCTGCCAATATGACAAAAGAAGTGCAGGATGCATGTCGTGAGTCGGGGCAGCAGGTGCCTGAAGGCATTGGGGAAGTGGCCTGTGTCATTTACAACAGCCTGGCGAAATGTTATGCGGGAACAATCCGGGAAATTGAGACAATTACAGGGCAGTGTTACGATAAAATTCATATTGTGGGCGGCGGTGCAAATGCGGATTATCTGAACAGACTGACGGCGAAGGAGACGGGAGTTCCCGTTTATGCGGGGCCGACGGAGGCCACAGCTGTCGGAAATCTGTTGGCACAGATGATTGCCCTGGGAGATTTAAAGGACTTAAAAGACGCGAGAGCCTGTGTGCGCCGCTCTTTTGAACTGAGAGAATATCGATAGAAAAGGAGAGATGACAATGACTAGATTTGAATCTGCAAAGGAAATTTACGCTTCATACGGTGTTGATGTGGAAGAAGCGATGAGCCGGCTTTCGGAAGCTCCTGTGGCGTTGCACTGCTGGCAGGGTGATGATGTTACCGGCTTTGACCATGATGGCCCTTTGACCGGAGGCATTCAGACCACCGGGAATTACCCCGGAAAAGCAAAAACTCCGGAACAGTTGATGGCGGACATGGACAAAGCGATGAGTCTGATGCCCGGAAAAAAGAAGTTGAATCTTCATGCATCTTATGCTATTTTTGAACTCGGAGAATTTGTGGACCGTGACAAGCTGGAACCGAAGCATTTTGCAAAGTGGGTGAAGTTTGCAAAGGAGAGAAATATGGGAATTGATTTTAATCCCACTTTCTTTTCTCATCCGAAGGTAAAGGACGGTCTGACACTGACCAGCCCTGACTCTGAAACCAGGAAGTTCTGGATTGAACACGGAAAAGCATGTATCCGTATTTCACAGTATTTTGCCGAGGAGACCGGAATTCCCTGTGTCATGAATATCTGGACGGGGGACGGATTCAAGGATGTACCGGCAGACAGAATGGGTCCGAGAATGAGATATAAGGATTCCATTGAGCAGATTCTGTCAGAGCCTTTTGACAAGAACAAGGTGAAGCCTTGCGTGGAGTCAAAGGTGTTTGGTATCGGTGTGGAAGCCTATACTGCAGGCAGCGCTGAGTTTACTTTGAGCTTTGCTGCAACCCATGAGGGGTGTCTGCCGCTTATGGATAACGGACATTATCATCCTACCGAGGTGGTTTCCGATAAAATTCCGGCATTGTTATGCTTCTATCCGGAGATTGCCCTGCACATCACCAGAGGCGTCCGTTGGGACAGCGATCATGTCCTGCTCTTGGACGATGAGACAAAGGAGATGGCAAAGGAAATCGTGCGCTGTGACGGGCTGAACCGCGTCTACATGGCACTGGATTATTTTGATGCAAGTATCAACCGTGTATCTGCGTGGGCGATGGGCTTCAGAAGCTGGCAGAAGGCACTGCTTTCAGCCTTGTGTACTCCAAACGAAGCGTTAAGAAAGCTGCAGGATGAGGCGGCCTTTACTGAACTTATGGTGGAACAGGAAGCCGTCAAATTGCTTCCGCTGGGCGATATCTGGAACGAGTATTGTGAACGACAGGGCGTAGTTTCGGACAGAGAGTTTTATACAGAAGTGAAAAAGTATGAGGACGAGGTCCTGTTAAAAAGATAAAAAGGAGAGAAAAAATGAGCGGTATTTGTGATGTAAAAGTGATTAAGGATTATATACGTATGTGTTCCGACGGAGTAGGTCTGGGTTGGCATGAGAGAAACGGCGGAAATCTGACCTATCGTATGACCGGGGAAGAGGTGGAATTGTGTCGTCCTTTCTTTAAGGCAGAACCCGGTCCCTGGGTGGCAATGGGAGTACAGGCAGACAATTTGAAAGGGGAATACTTTATTGCTACAGGAAGCGGAAAGTATCTCAGGAATGTGGAGCTGGAGCCTCAGAATAATATTTGTATTGTGGAAATCAATGAGGCGGGTGATTCATGGAGAATTGTTTGGGGGTTGGAGAACGGCGGTAAACCTACCAGCGAATTTCCCAGCCATTTTATGAATCATTCGGTGAGAAAGCGTGTGACGGACGGTGCAAACCGCGTGATTTATCACGCACATCCCCCTTATGTGGTTGCCTTGAGCTATATCCTTCCACTGACAGCTGAGGCATTTACCAGAGTACTTTGGAAGAGTGAGACAGAGTGCTGCGTGGTATTTCCCGGAGGCGTAGGGGTTGTACCCTGGATGGTGCCGGGAGGCGCTGATATTGCGAAGGCTACCTGCGCAGAAATGGAGAAGTACGATGCGGCGGTTTGGGCCTTCCACGGACTGTTCGCCTCCGGACCTGATTTTGATACTGCATTCGGACTGATGCATACCATTGAGAAGGCTGCGCAGATTGCGTGCATTACCTTGTCTGCAAACGGAGGGAAAAAGACCCGCCAGTGCATCACGGATGATAACATCCGGGCAATTGGTAAGGAGTTCGGGGTAACGCTGAATGAGGATATTCTGAATTACAAATCCGATGAAGAATTGTTTGTCTAAAATGCTCTGGTACATTTTTTCACCCTGTGTTATACTTAACACAGGGTGTTTTTACGAGCATCGAGATATGAAAGAGGCTGTTTTGAATTTTTGTTTCGTTGCGGAGGAAGAATAGAAAATGTACGAAGGAGTAAAGGAAAACGGGAAGCTGGATCCGGATACTGAGTATGCAAGGTATCTGGGCCCCATTGAACTTCACTGTGACGGACTTGAGATAAAAGCAAGAGAGGTCCTGAGAGGAATGTTTTGTGGAGTGTTGCGTATTGTAACAGGATACAAATGGCTGGAAGAATGCCCGAAAGAAATTGATTTGACAGGAGTACTCATCACGGCTGTTGCGCAGCAGAATGAAGCCGGAAAAAATCATAATGACATTCTGGGAAATTGGGACATCATTTTTCGCTTTGAAAAGTGTCGGGACAGTAGGGAAAGGGCCACCAAAACCGCTACGTTGTTTAGTATTCAGAAGACAATGGAGCGTTATGTGCGTGCACGGTTTCAGATAAAGGAGCCGGAAGATTTATCGCTTATTATACTGGAAAAGCAGCGGAAGGATTTGATTCAGGAGCATTTTACGGGAATGAAGGAAGACTAAGAAAGTGAGGATTATGGTATGGAACTGGAACAATTGAGAACTGATATGGTAGCAGCTATGAAAGCAAGAGACAAGGAACGCAAGGATGCAATCTCTTCTTTGGTTTCGGCGGTTAAGAAAGCAGCAATTGATGAAGGGTGCAGAGAGGATGTGCCGACAGAACTGGTGGACAGAGTAATCATCAAGGAACTGAAGACGGTAAAGGAACAGTTGGATTCCTGTCCCGCCGAACGTACCGATTTACTGGCAGAGTATCAGAAGCGCTATGACGTGATTTCGGAGTATGCACCTAAAATGATGTCTGCCGAGGAAGTGAAGGCATATATTGAAAGCAATTTCACAGAGTTGGTTGCAACGAAAAACAAGGGACAGATTATGAAAGCTGTTATGGCTGTATTGAAGGGAAAAGCAGACGGAAAGGTGATTAATGAAACCGTTGCGGAACTGTGTAAATAAGTTCTGCATAAATTTGCCGGATATACATTTTGAACAGGGATGATAAATACTCTCCCTGTTCATTTTTATAGTTTTTTAATTGACAGGGATTACTGAAAAAAGTTAAGATAATAGAATAAGAGTGAGGAGGTATGGCTATTGAAGAAGAATGAAGGGTATTTGAATGATTATGCAGTATTATGCAGAGAAGCGGACAAACTGGAACCTCAGTTGTTTGAGAAATACGATGTGCAGAGGGGACTGCGCGACAAAAACGGAAACGGTGTGGTAACAGGATTAACGAATATATCCAAAATTGAGTCCTTTCAGATGGTAAACGGGGTTAAGACTCCATGCGAAGGTAAGCTCTGGTATCGCGGATACGATTGCATCGAACTGGTAAAGGGTTTCAGAGGAAAGCATTTCGGCTTTGAGGAGGTTGCTTATCTTTTGCTGTTCGGAGAACTGCCTGATGAAAAGCAGTTGACGGAGTTCACGGATATTTTGGCTGCCCATCGAACGTTGCCCACTAACTTTACCAGAGATGTTATTATGAAAGCTCCCAGCAGCGATATTATGAATTCTCTTACCAGAAGTGTGTTGACTCTTGCTTCTTATGATAAAAACTGCAGTGATACCTCAATTGAAAATGTACTGCGTCAATGTATTGGCTTAATCAGTGTATTTCCCATGCTGTCGGTGTACGGCTACCATGCCTACAATCATTATCAGAACGATGAAAGTATGTATATTCATCGTCCCTCCAAAAAGCTGTCTACTGCAGAAAATTTATTGATGATGCTCAGACCGGATAAAAAGTATACCGAATTGGAAGCAGAAGTGTTGGATATCGCTTTGGTTTTGCATATGGAGCATGGCGGCGGCAACAATTCAACCTTTACAACACGCGTGGTTTCTTCTTCCGGTGCAGATACTTATTCTGTTATCGCAGCTGCGCTTTCTTCATTGAAAGGTCCCAAGCACGGCGGTGCAAACATCAAGGTTGTGGAAATGATGCGGGATATCAAGTCGCATGTGTCCGATGAAAAGGATGAGGAAGCTGTAAGAGATTATTTGAAGAAGATTTTGAACAAGGAGGCTTTCGATAAAAAGGGTCTGATATATGGAATGGGGCATGCCGTGTACTCCCTGTCTGATCCCAGAGCGCAGGTGTTCAAGGGGTTTGTCAAGAAGCTTGCAGAAGCAAAAGGCCGGGAAAAGGATTATGCATTGTATTCCATGATTGAGCGGATTGCGCCGGAGGTTATTTCGGAGAAGTCAAGAATCTATAAGGGTGTCAGTGCAAATGTAGACTTTTACAGTGGTTTTGTATATAGTATGTTGGAAATTCCGTTGGAGATGTATACGCCTATTTTTGCCATTGCCAGAATCGTCGGGTGGAGTGCCCATAGAATAGAAGAGCTGATTAATATGGATAAGATTATCCGTCCTGCGTACAAGCGTGTGATGCAGGAGCGTGAATATATTCCGATGGAAGAAAGATAAAAGAATAAATAAATGAGCGGCTCGAAAATGAGCCGCTCATTCTTTTATGTGCCACTATGCCATGCTTCTTAAATTCGCAAACCCGCATCTGCGATGCTTTATTGTCTGCTTCACAGACGGTTCGCACATTATATCTTAAATTTGCGCATGTGCTCTGCAAGGGAGAAGGATGCTTCGGATACCTTGTCTGCGCTCTTGGCAACCACATGGCTGTCCTGAGAGAGCTGTAAGGAAGCATCGGCAAGAACCTCGGTGGAAGCGAGGATTTCTTCTGTGCTCGCGGATTGTTCTTCGGAAAGAGCAGCGATGTTGGTCGCGACATCATCAACGTGTGCGATACGTTCCACTATTTCCGTCAGCATGTTGTCTGTATCTGTTACGTTCTGATAAATCCGTTCAAATATTTCACATGAAGCAGTAATCTTTTCGGAATTGTTCTTTATGTAAGTTACGCTCTGGCTGGTCTGTTGTACCATATAGCCAACCTGTGAGTTTACCTGACTGATGATGTCTGAAATTTGTGAAGCGGAGGAAGCACTGACCTCAGCAAGCTTTCTGATTTCCTCTGCGACAACAGCAAAACCTCTTCCTGCTTCACCGGCTCTTGCGGCCTCGATGGCGGCATTCAGTGAGAGCAGATTGGTTTGGTCGGAAATATCACTGATGATACCTACCATGGTATTAATCTGTTCGGTGGAAGCTCCAACCTTGTCTACAATCTGTTCCAGCTGGCTCATGGAATCTACGATGGAATCCATTGCCTTGTTTACCTCTTCCATATCTGCACGGCCCTGGGAAGCAACGGTAACGGTTTGCTGCATGTTTTCCTTAGCCTGACTTCCGCGTCGGTTGGTTTCGTTAACAACATCGGACAGGGTTGTGGCATGAAGAGCAAGCTCCTGTACACCGGTTGCAACCTGGTCAATTGTTACTTTCATATCGCTCATGGAGTCTGCCTGGGAATCGGCAGCCTTGTTCAGAGCACCGGAAATCTGCTTTGTTGCCTCACTGGCATCGTCCAGCTGTCCGGATACATCACGGATGTCGGAGATGACATTTTTCATGATGTCAACAAAATTATTGAGAGAGTTGCTCATCACCGCAATCTCATCACGGCCCTTGGATTTTACATTTACTGTAAAGTCGCCGTCTGTAATGGCTGTCAGCGTATCCGTCAGGGTCTGCATCGGCTTCAGAGAGATGCGGAGGAAAATGATGATAACAACAATAACCAGGACAAGGATGAATGTAAACACACCTGCTATGGTAGATAACAGCTGGGTCAGTTCGGAGAGAATCGTCATCTGATCAATGCAGGTAACCACGATATAAGGAGTGTCCGTCAGGTAAAATGCCTTTACGTAATATTCCGCCAATCCGTCAGCTGCGGTGAAAAGTTCGGTATTTTCCGCCTGAACCTGTGTAATAATATCCCCGAGAAAGCTTCCTTCGCTGTACTGGGAGAGGGCAGTTCCCTGAACGGTTTCGTCCCGATGAGCAACAATGATACCGTCTTTTGTGTTAAACATGAAAGCATAACCATTGCCCATAATGGATAGATTATTTACAGTATCATAAACCTGCTGACGTTTATACTCAAAGAGCGAAAGCTGAAGGGTTGCATTTTCCATGCTTCTGCTTCCTGTAGAGGAAAGCATGGTGTTTTCCACTGTCAGAACCTTCATTTCCGCCTCTGACTCAAAGTTCTTCTTTGAGTTATTGAGAAGGGTTTGTCCCGTGCTGGCAAATATGATGAAAGCAGCGATTGCAAAGGACACGATAAGAAGCGGAATGATGACAAGCAAAAGTTTTTTGCTCAATCCAAAAATTTTAGATTTCTTTAATTTCTTTTTCTTTGTCATAATAGCCTCCGAAGTATATAATATAAGTAAGTTGATAATTATGTGAAAATACTAGTGTCATAATAGCATGTTTTCTGTCAAATTGCAATTATAAAAAGTGTTGTAAAAAAGTTTTTTTAGTCATAATTACTATAAATCATGGGGGAGGAAGCAATATGGGAACAGTACTTGATTATATAAAAGAATACGGTGATTGTTCCTTTCGGGATATGCCCATGACGGAGGTGGACAGCCTGGCGCTCTGCCAGTTGTCTTACCTGAAGTTTGACGGTATGGTTCCCGGGGTACGGGAGAACAAAAAGTCAGTCACCCTGATGAGCCTGAAGGAGCATTCCGATTATGAAAAGCTGTTTGCGGATGTGCGCTATGAGGAAGTAAACCGTGCGCTGATAGAGGGAATGCTGGCGGGAAGACGTTACCGGAACATGAAGCTGAACTGCTATGTCAATGTGGTTGAAAAGCAATGGGAGACACAGTTTTCAGCGATTACCTTCCTGTTGGATGACGGTACTGTGTATGTGGCTTATCGTGGGACGGACGAGACAATTGTGGGTTGGAAGGAAGACTTTAACATGGCATTTTTGTCTCCGATACCCGGACAGGAATATGGCGTTGGGTATTTGAATTCTGTAGCAGATAAAATTCGTGTCCCGTTTTATGTGGGGGGACATTCCAAAGGGGGAAACCTTGCTGTATACAGTGCCATGAACTGTAGACCGGAGGTGCAGGACAGAATTATCAGAATTTTCAGTATGGATGGGCCCGGTTTCCGCCCGGAAGTACTGGAAAAAGACAGATATGATTTGATAGCGGACAGGGTTACAAAAATTCTGCCCCATTCTTCACTTGTGGGTATGCTGTTTGAATCCGATATGAACTATCAGGTGGTAGCCAGCAAGACCTTTGGATTGGCTCAGCATGATCCGTATACCTGGCTGGTGGAGGGAGATCATCTGAAGCATGTAAACGATATTTATGAGCGCAGAAAGCGGATGGACAATACTCTGAACACATGGATATTGTCATTGGATGAGAAGCAACTGAGAATCTTTGTGGATACCTTATATCAGGTAATTTCCGCCTCCAAGGCAGACAACTTGATTGAGTTCACCGCAGAATGGAAGACAAGCATGAACAGAATCGTTGCCGCCTTGAAGGAGGTGGACGAGGATACGGTTAAAGTCTTAAAAACGGTAATCAAGGCGTTGTTTGAAATCGCCGGTGCAAATATGAAAGAAGAGATTTCAAAAAACACAAGGGATGTCATTTCCGGGACGAAAGAATTAATGAAGCAAAGTAAGTCAAAACATTCTCGCCGGAAATTGCAGTCCGGGACGCATCAAGACGCTCCGGATGCCACTGCACCCCAAGAATCGGCAAAACTTCATGGACAAGGGCTTCCGGGCAGCCATCCGCCATGCAGTGCTGAATGATTTTCAGTCCGGTGCCGGGCTTACCGATGGATTGGTGATGGGCACTGTTGACTGTGATTGGACTGCCGTATAAATCGTATAACCAGGATGTATTTTCAACAACGGTGGCGTGATATTGATCGCCATCGCTGTATTTATGTAACTCTGCGGTTTTCAAATTCTGAACAATGGTTCCACCAAGGCCGACATTAATTACCTGCATGCCCTTACAGATTCCGAGGACCGGTTTTCGCTCACGGATGCAAAGCTCAAGAGCCTGAAACTGTAGAATATCCAGTTCGGTGTCAATATTATGGGAACCATGGTTCTTTTCTCCGAAGAATGCGGGGGTAATGTCGCCGCCTCCGGGGAGAATCAGGGCATCACATACCGTGATTTCTCCAAGATTTAATGTGACCCGAGGCTCTATTCCGACGGAGTCAACATATCTGACATAATTTTCCGTGGCCGTTTTTTTGCCTGCAATTGCTATTTTCATTTTTAACCTCTATAAAGACTGTTTCATTAGTATATGTTGTGATGTTCGGAAAAATCTGTTAAAATAGCATTGCTTTTATTGTTTATCGGGTAAGAGGTTTTGAATATGAAAATAAAGAGAAAGTTTCCGGTGTTGATTTTGGCTTTTCTGATGCCGGTAACGGTGATGTTGGTGCTTTTTATCATTAACGGAATATATCCGTTTGGGGACAGAACTTTTTTGTCCGCCGATTTATATCATCAGTATATGCCCTTTTTCAGCGAACTGCTTCACAAGGTGAGAGGAGGGGAAAATCTAAACTTTTCCTTCCATGTGGGAATCGGTTCCAATTTTCTTGCCCTGTTTGTCTACTATCTGGCCAGTCCTTTTCATGCGCTTGCTTTTTTGGTTCCGGAGGCTTTTTTGACGGAATTTATCGGGTATTTGGTTGTATTGAAGACGGGCCTCTGCGGTCTGACCGCCTGTAATTATCTGCAAAAGCATTTTCATACGAAGGATGTTGCCACTCTGCTTTTTTCTATGTTTTACGCCTTTTCCGGTTTTATGGCGGCTTATAATTACAATATCATGTGGGTGGACTGTATCTGGCTCCTTCCTTTGATTGTGCTGGGGCTGGAGAGACTGGTGAAGGAGGGAAAGTGCGGTCTGTATTGTATGACGTTGGCTTTTTCCATCTTTACAAATTACTATCTTTCTATCATGATATGCATTTTTTTAGTGCTGTATTTTGGATACCTTCTTGTGGTAGAGGGAGAGCATCGTTTTCGCAGCGCCGGAAATTTTATACTGTTTTCTCTTCTGGCCGGAGGTATGGCGGCAGTACTTTTGATTCCGGAGGTCTGCGCTATTCTTCAGACCGATTTCGGCGATATGGATTTTCCCGCGAAGGTGGAGTCTTATTTTTCCGTGTTGGATATGCTGGCAAGGCATTGCGTGTGCGTTTATACGGAGCGGGGACTGAATCATTGGCCCAATATCTATTGTGGCAGTGCGGTGCTGATGTTGATTCCCATGTACTTGATGAACAGACAGATATCCATACGTGAGAAGTTTTGTAAAATGGGACTTGCAGGCTTTTTGCTGCTAAGCTTTTCTACCAATATTCTGGATTTTGTGTGGCATGGGTTTAATTATCCGGATTCCCTGCCGGCAAGGCAGTCCTTTCTATATATCTTTTTGGTATTAACTATGTGTTATGATGCCTACCATCATGTGAGGGAAGCGGACAGGCAGCAAATTTTATACGGTTTTCTTTGGGCAGCCGGTTTTATTCTGTTCTGCGAAAAGTTTGTGGACAATGAGGACTTTGAATTGGGAGTAAAGCTGCTGACATTGGTGTTTGTGGCACTGTATGCGGTCCTTTTGTATCTGAGTAGAACCAGAGACAGGAGAGAGGTAAGATATGCTGTCGCTCTGGTGGCTTTTGTGGCGGTTATTGCGGAGTGCGGTATCAATACCTGGGATACAAGCATCGGTACTACAAGCCGCTCTGCATATCTGGGTCAGCAGGAGGACTATAAAGCGCTCTACGAGATTACAAAGGAGAGGGAAGACAGTTTGTACCGGGTGGAAAAATTTACCCGGAAGACGAAAAATGATGCAACATTGACAGGTTATCCTTCCGCCAGTGTGTTTTCGTCCACCATGGATTCCCGGGTTATGGATTTGTATACCAGGCTGGGAATGCGGCACAGCAAGGTGTATTACAGCTTTGACGGTGCCACGGCATTTACAGCGGCATTGTTGAATGTTAATTACATGTTTGGGGACTCACCGGATTATGAGTGTAGTCTGTATACGAAGCTGGCTCAGAGCGAAGATGTTTATCTGTATGAGAGTAATGCCACGCTGCCCTTCGGCTATGTGGTACCCACAGGGTACGATATCCCGGAGGGGTATGACGATCAGGCCCTGAAGCTGCAGAACCGAATGGTTGAGGAACTTGGAATAGAAGGAAAGTTGTTTGAAGCGGTGCAGGAAACAGATGTGGGAGACGATATCCGGCTCACCGCCGGAGAAAGCGGTATCTATTACGGTCTTTTGACCACATCCGGGACAAAGAAGGTTGAGTGTATCGGCGGCAGCAGAGATGAAGAGGTCTTCAGCGATTTAAAACGAGGCTGTATCCTGTATCTGGGGTATTTGGAGCAGGGGCAGACAGTGACTCTGACCAATGGAGATGAGGAGGACGAGACACCGAATATCGGTGTGGACATCTATAGATTAAATGAAGCAGTGTTGGATGAGGTACTTGACATGCTCTCAGAGCAGCATCCGGAGAATGTAGTTTGGGAGAGCGATTTTGTTTCGGTAGATATAACGTTGGAAAATGCAGGACGTCTTGTTTTATCGGTGCCGTATGAGGACGGCTGGCATGTGAAAATCAACGGAGTGGAGACAGAAGGACAGTTGTTTGGCGGTTGTCTCGCGGCTTTCGACCTGGAACCGGGAGAGTATATGATAGAGATGAAATATCGTCCGGTGGGTTCTGTGGCCGGAGTGATTGTCAGTGTTGTATGTATCACCATGTTTATAGGAATCATGCTGTGGCGCAGGAAAAGAGATAGACGGAGAGGAAGCAGGGGTGCGGAAGAGGGAGCTTGTAGACCCGAAAAGAATGTGGCAGAGGCAGGAGACAGCATAGCCGAAGGAAATTTGAACGAGGCGGATGACAACAGAACCGTTGAAACGGCAGAAGGAGAGGTATAGAGTATGAAGTATGATGTGATTATTGTTGGTGCGGGACCGGGAGGAATTTTTTCAGCATATGAGCTGATGAAGAATAATAAGAAGCTGAAGGTGGCAGTGTTTGAGGCGGGACATTCTTTGGAGAAGAGGCATTGTCCCATTGACGGAGATAAGGTAAAGAACTGCATCGGCTGTAAGTCCTGCTCTATCATGAGCGGTTTCGGAGGAGCAGGGGCATTCTCCGACGGAAAATATAATATCACCAATGATTTCGGCGGTACCTTGTACGAGTATGTAGGTAGAAAAGAAGCCATCGATCTGATGAAGTATGTGGACGGCATCAATATGAAGTACGGCGGAGAGGGAACAAAGATGTATTCCACTGCCGGCACACAGTTTAAGAAGTTGTGTCTGCAGAATAAACTGAATCTGCTGGATGCTTCCGTCCGTCATCTGGGCACGGATATTAATTTTATTGTGTTGGAAAATTTATATGCGGATTTGAAAGATAAGGTGGACTTTTTCTTTGATACGCCTGTGACGGAAATTGAATTGGCAGAGGGAGGCTACCGGGTACGCTGTGAAAGTGAAAGCTATGAGTGTGAAAAGTGCATAATTTCTGTTGGGCGAAGCGGCAGTAAATGGATGGAGACGGTGTGCAAAAAGCTGGACATTCCTACCAAATCGAACCGTGTGGATATTGGTGTCAGAGTAGAGCTTCCGGCAGTGATTTTTTCTCATCTGACGGATGAACTTTACGAGAGTAAAATAGTTTATCGCACGGAGAAATTTGAGGATAATGTACGTACTTTCTGTATGAATCCTTACGGCATTGTGGTGAATGAAAATACCAACGGTATTGTCACCGTAAACGGACACAGTTACGAGGATGTAGAAAAGCGGACAGCCAACACCAACTTTGCATTGTTGGTGGCAAAGCATTTTTCAGAGCCTTTTAAGGACAGTAACGGCTACGGCGAGAGCATTGCAAGACTGTCCAACATGCTGGGCGGCGGAGTCATTGTCCAGAGATTCGGGGACCTGGTTCGGGGACGTAGGAGCAATGCCAAGCGAATAGAAGAGGGTCTGGTTCAGCCTACGCTGGCAGCAACTCCGGGAGATTTGAGCCTGGTTCTGCCCAAGCGAATCCTGGACGGTATCATTGAAATGATTTACGCGCTGGATAAGATTGCACCGGGTACCGCAAACGATGATACACTGTTATACGGTGTGGAAGTGAAGTTCTACAATATGGAGGTGGAGCTGGACCAAAATCTGGAATGCTGTCATAAGGGTCTATATATTATCGGGGACGGCAGCGGAGTCACCCATTCCCTTTCTCATGCTTCCGCCAGCGGTGTGTATGTTGCAAGAAAGATAACGGAATCATGAAAAAATCAGCAAAATGTGTATAAGATAACGCTGAAATGTATGAGAGTCTGGGCTTTCGCCCTACCGGTGAGGTGGATGAAGATGAGATTGTCATGAGCATGGAGCTATAGCCTGCAGGAGGAGAGAAAGATAATGAAGGATAAAGCATTGAAAGAAAAAGTGGGGAAAGCATTGCTTTGGACGGCTACAGTATTCCTGGGCTGTATTGTGTCTAATCAATTGAACAAGGAGCCGCTGGATTGGCAGACGGCAGTTATTGCAGGTGTCACTGTGGGAGTTGTGGTTTTCCTGTGGAACGTTTTGGCGGAATTCATCAGACAGAGGAAGAACAAGAAGAAATAGGAAGACAGAAGAAACAAGCAGGCAGAAGAAACAAGAAGACAGAAAAATTAGCAGACTGAAGAATAAGAAGAAATAAGGAAAATAGAATGGAAAGTGTAGAAGAAGTTCTGGTTCGCTACGGTGAAGAGCAGGATTATGCGGATGTGGAAGAAATTATGCAGCAGGTTCAGAAGCTGCACACCCGGTGGAGACCTGATATCTATAAAGATGTTGTTCCTATTTTAACTTTTGACACTTATATGAGTTTTTTGAAAGAAAATCAGGTCATCGTAGCTTGGGTGGATGGAAAGGTTGTCGGACTACTGATTTATGTGACGAGAAATATTTCCGG
The DNA here is from genome assembly GCA_022769665.1 of Lachnospiraceae bacterium. Classification (GTDB taxonomy): domain Bacteria; phylum Bacillota; class Clostridia; order Lachnospirales; family Lachnospiraceae; genus Acetatifactor. The sequence goes on from JALEIR010000050.1 coordinate 24,690, forward strand.
TGGCCCCATGCGGGAGAGAAAAGTATTGTTCGTGGATTCTATGGCGGTGGATGAAGCGTACCGGGGAAAAGGAATTGGTCATAAGTTGTTCGCGTTTGCAAGGCAGATATACACTGACCAGGGATACGACGGTTTTGAACTACAGGTAAATGCGAAAAACCAAGTAATTAAGAGATGAATCGTTCGCCGTGAAGATAAGTTGGCAGGCTACGGTTGAATTCCCTGATAAGAGAAAACAAGTTCCGACAATCTAATAGTCTAAGCATAAATGAAATATATTATGGGAAGTGAGAAGGGTATGCAGATTCGTAAAGCCACAATGGAGGATTGGGCGACAATAAGTGAAATATACGCCGGAGCCAGACGGTTTATGGCAGAACACGGCAATGCAACTCAGTGGGGGAAGACAAATCCTCCGGAGGAATTGTTGCTGGCGAACATAGCAGATGGAAATTTGTATGTCTGCATGGACAGCGACGTTGTTGCTGCGGTGTTTTACTTTGCGGTAGAGGAGGACCCTACTTATCGTGTGATAGAGGACGGAGCGTGGCTGAATGATGAGCCTTACGGAGTGGTACATCGGATTGCCTCTGCAAGGACTACCAAGGGAGCCGCTTCCTTTTGTATGAATTGGGCCTTTGCGCAAACCGGTAATATCAGGATAGATACCCACGAGAACAATATTCCCATGCAGAATATGTTGAAAAAGAACGGATTTCAATACTGCGGAAGAATCTATTTGGAAAACGGTGACCCGAGGATTGCCTTTCAAAAGATAAGCTGAAAGGATGAGAAAATCATGAGTGAAAGTTCAAATTAGGGAGGTTGAAAGGAAACAGGGAGGTTGAAAGGAAACAGGAAAAGGTCTTGATTTTTTCCCAGGAATACAATACACTCTAAAGAGAGCTTTTACATACCAAAATAACGGAGGCAAAAAAATGAGCGTTCAGGAGCTTAAGCCCATCAAAGAGGGCAAGGTACGTGAGATTTATGATAACGGTGACAGCCTGATTATGGTTGCAACCGACAGAATCAGCTGTTTTGATGTGATTCTGAACAACAAGGTAGATAAGAAGGGTACTGTGCTGACTCAGATGTCAAAGTTCTGGTTTGACATGACAGAGGACATCCTTCCCAATCACATGATTTCCGTTGATGTCAATGATATGCCTGAGTTTTTCAGACAGGAAAAATTCGACGGAAACAGTATGATGTGCCGTAAGCTTAACATGCTTCCCGTGGAATGCATAGTACGCGGATATATTACCGGAAGCGGCTGGGCAAGCTATAAAGAGAATGGTACTGTCTGCGGTATCAAGCTGCCAGAGGGATTAAGAGAGTCCGACAAGCTGCCTGAGCCTATTTATACCCCTTCCACCAAAGCCGAAATCGGAGACCATGACGAGAATATCTCCTTTGAACAGAGTGTGGATTATCTGGAGAAGCGTTTCCCCGGCAAGGGTCTGGAGTACGCTACCAAGTTGCGTGATTATACCATTGCGCTTTACAAGAAATGTGCAGAGTATGCGCTGACCAGAGGAATAATTATTGCGGACACCAAGTTTGAGTTTGGTTTGGACGAGGAGGGAAATATTGTTATAGGAGATGAGATGCTTACTCCAGACAGTTCCCGCTTCTGGCCCGCAGAAGGGTATGAGCCCGGACACGGACAGCCTTCCTTTGACAAGCAGTTTGCCCGCGACTGGCTGAAGGCAAATCCGGATAACAACTGGACACTGCCCCAGGATATTGTGGACAAGACGATTAACAAGTATCTGCAAGGCTACGAGCTCCTGACAGGTAAGCCTCTGAATAAGTAATAGGTCAAATGATATAAAGCGGCACGGGAGTTTTTCCTGATGCCGCTTTTTGACAGTGGGGGACAAAATCATGACAATGTTATACCTTTTATCTCTTTTTGCATCCGGATTCATGATGATAATGATTATTAAGCGGTATGACTTTAAGGTGAGTTCTATTTATGTTCTCATTTATCTGTTAGTAACCATATGTGATTTCGGGTATATTCATTTGCTCCGGTCAAAGACACTGGAGGGTGCTTTGCTGGCAAACTCAATAACATATATTGGCGGCTGTTTTATTCCTTTTCTGATGCTGCTTGCGGTTATCAGCATATGCCATATCAAGCAAAGAGACTGGATTATAGTGCTGGGAACGGTTTTATGCGTCTGTTCCTTTCTGCTGGTATCTACATCCGGAATGAATCAGTTGAATTATCTTACGGTAAGTCTGGATACTTCCGGAAAGTATGCGCGGCTGGTTAAGGAATACGGTCCCTTTCATAATTTTTATACTCTTACCATGATTTTATTTGCTGTGTCTACTTATGCTGTAATTGTGTGGACCTATCAAAGAAAGAAGGATGTTTCCTATTCAACGGCTCTTGGATTGGCGATAACCTGTTCCATTGATATTCTGACATACTTTATTGAGATGATAACAAAAACACCGGTAAAGCTGATGCCGTTTGCTTATCTGTTGACGGAGTGCGGATTGTTCTGGCTGGTGAGCAGAGTCAAAAAATATGATGTTGCTGCGGCGGTGTCAGATTATTACAGCAAGTCAAAAGAGTATGGGTTTGTGCTGATTGACAGTAAAATGCATTTCATGGGCAGCAACGAGGTAGCGGAAAAATGGCAGCCTGCACTTTCTGAATGGCATGTCAACAAGGAAATCAGCGAAGAGCAGCTTCCATTTGCCCGGAATGTGAAACAAATCATTGATAGCGGAAAACAGGATGAGTTTTTCATGCCGTACGAGGACAGGATAATTAAAAACAGTGTCAAGTTTTTCTATAATCGAAAGAAAACTGCAAGAATCGGATACTATGTGGAGATGGTGGATGATACGGAAAAACAGAACCATCTCAAGATGATAGAGGAATACATGGAGAGACTTAAGGAGGAAAAGGAGAGGGCAGATGATGCAAATAACGCAAAATCTCAGTTCCTGTCAACAATGTCTCATGAGATTCGGACACCGATGAATGCAATTGTGGGTATGACGGATATTCTGCTGAGGGAAAAGCTTCCTCAATCTGAGAGGGAATACCTGAATAATATCAAAAATTCCGGCGATGCGTTGCTTAGCATTATTAATGATATTCTTGATTTTTCGAAAATCGAATCAGGGAAATTGGAGATTCTGGAGGATGTCTATGAACCAATGTCGCTGTTTCATGATCTCACCGTTCTTTTCCTGAACAGAATCGGAAGCAAGCCGGTGGAGCTTCTATACGATATTGATACAGAGATGCCGACAAAGCTGTACGGAGACAGACAGAGATTAAGACAAGTAATCATTAATTTGATGAACAATGCCATTAAATTTACGGAAAGCGGATTTGTACGGCTGAAGGTTCGGGTAGAACCGACAGAGGAGGGATTTGTCTGCCTGAGGTTTGAGATACAGGACAGCGGTCAGGGAATCAAAGAGGAGGATATCGGAAAACTGTTTGCCTCCTTCCAACAAGTGGATACCAAAAAGAATCGGAACAAAGAAGGCACCGGCCTTGGTCTTGCCATCTCAAAACAACTTGTAGAACTAATGCATGGAAACATAGGAGTTCAAAGTGTTTACGGGCAAGGTAGTACATTTTACTTCAGCCTGCCACAGAAGCTTGTAGATGACATGCCTGCTGCAGTCATTCATGAAAGTGTTGAACATAGTAAGATTGCACTTTGCATTGCTAATGGATATTTGAAGAAGCAAGTACGGGAACTGGCGGTTTCCTACGGTATTACCTGCAGCGACTTTATACCCGGAACAGAGGAAAAAACAGATTATGTAATTGCAGACTGTGTAGATGCCATATCGGAAGCGAAGCTTAGTGATAACGATTGTAAGTTCTGTGTGCTTCAGAATCCCATGTTGGAAAATATAAATGAAAAGAGTATTACAGTCATCAATAAGCCTTTATACAGCTTAAATTTCTGCCAACTGATGAACCGGGAGGAGTTGGTGTACCAGAGCATTGTGGAAGAAGATATGAATTTCACTGCTCCGGAGGCTTCCATACTGGTTGTGGATGACAATGAGATGAATCTCAAGGTTGCAAAAGGACTTCTGGCACCCTTCCGGATGCGGATTGATACGGCTGAGGACGGGCAGCAGGCAGTACATATGGTGGATGAACGACACTATGATCTGGTATTGATGGATCACATGATGCCTGTGATGGACGGGTTGGAGGCTACCGCTGCTATTCGTGCACTGGATGGAGAGTATTATCGAAAGCTGCCGATTATTGCTCTTTCGGCCAATGCAACGGTAGAAGCGCGGGAAATGTTCATTCAGGGAAAAATGGATGACTTTATTGCCAAACCGATTCGGATGAAGGAATTAGTCAGATGTATTCTCAAATGGCTTCCCAAAGAACGGATTGTTTCGTCGGAGAATGTCTCGGCAGACAGTAGTAAATTACCCGGGACTGAGGAAGAAAATATCAATAGGCTTGGGGAGATAGACGGTCTGAATGTGGAGGAAGGACTGAAGAACTGCGGCTCAGAGAAGCTTTTTCTGGAACTCCTGGGAGACTTCCACAGAATGATTGAACCGAAGTGTACTAAGTTACAACAGTGCCTGCAGGAAGAGAGAATCCGGGATTATACCATTGAGGTGCATGCATTAAAGAATACAGCACGGATGATTGGGGCAATGGAGCTCTCAGATCAGTTTTACAGGATGGAACTGTTGGGAAATGAGGGAAAGACGGAGGAAATCAGGGAAGGATTTCCTGCTTTATTGGAGCTTTATCGGAGCTATGAACAGATACTTTCTCCTTATGATCAGTCAGGACAGAATGGCGTGATACCGGTATCAGACGAAAAAATACGAGAGGTTCTTCAGAAGCTGCATCATGCGGTTGATGCGTTCGATTTGGACGGTGCAGATTGTGCAATGAAGGAATTGGAAGGCTTTTATTTTCCGGAGGAACTTCGGCCAGCGATAAAAGAGCTGGGGACATATGTGAGGGATGTGGCAATGGAGGATATTCTGCGCCTGACAGAGGAACTGTGTGAAAAACTATGTGAAAAAGGAACAGATGAAGGAATTTTGTGAAAAGAAGGATGTATAGGTATGAAAGAACATAACGGTAAGGTATATATTGAAAACGCTCCTCACAATATGGAGGAGCTTCTGGAGATTATTACGGTGCTTCGCAGTCCGGAGGGGTGTTCCTGGGACAGGGCGCAGACACATGAATCTTTAAAAGAATGTCTGACCGAGGAATCTGAGGAGGTTCTTCAAGCCATTGATAAGCAGGACGATGAGAATCTTTGTGAGGAGTTGGGTGACCTTTTGATGCAGGTGCTGGTACACTGTGAAATTGCAAAGGAGAGAGGAGCCTTTGATTTTTCCGATGTGGTACAGATGCTGTCAGAAAAGCTGATTCGCAGGCATCCTCATGTATTCGGTGATGTGAAACAGCCCGAGACACCGGAGGAGGCACTGGAGCTTTGGAAAGAAGTTAAGCGAATCGAGAAAGAACGAAAAGCAGCAAAATGATAAAAGGATAATGGGGATTGTACTGACGTAAATAGAATGAATAGCAAATGAACGATAAAAGCGAGGAATGGAACATGAAAAGTAATTTGACAAGAGAGGAAAGTTTGGAACTTTTGAAACAATACAATAAGGAGCCCTTTCACATTCTGCACGGACTGACGGTAGAGGGGGTCATGCGGTATTTTGCCCGTGAAACAGGAAACGGTGATGATGAGGAGTATTGGGGTATCGTGGGATTGCTTCATGATATTGACTTTGAACTATACCCGGAACAGCACTGCGTCAAAGCCCCGGAGCTTTTGCGGGACGCGGGCGTAGGGGAGGACATGATTTATTCTGTCTGCAGTCACGGCTACGGAATCTGCTGCGACGTGGAGCCAAAGCACGAGATGGAGAAGATTCTTTTTGCCTGCGACGAACTGACGGGACTGATTGGTGCAGCGGCGAGGATGCGTCCCTCAAAGAGTGTTATGGATATGGAACTTTCCAGTCTGAAAAAGAAGTATAAGGACAAGAAGTTTGCAGCAGGGTGTTCCCGTGATGTGATTGCCGTGGGGGCGGAGCGACTGGGCTGGGAATTGGATGAGCTGCTTGAGAAGACCATTTTGGCTATGCGTTCTTGTGAGGAGAGCGTTAACCGGGAAATGGAGGCATTTGCATGAAGGTAGTTGGAAAACAAAGGAACAGCAGAATGTGCATTATCTGCGGTATGGATAATCCCATTGGGTTACATGCCCAGTTTTACAATATGGAGGACGGAAGCGTTATAACGCTTTTTCGCTATAACGAGAATCATCAGAGCTTTCCTCAGAGAGTCCATGGCGGGCTGGTGGCTACCATGCTGGATGAACTGGGACTGCGGGCTTTATGGGCAAACGGAGATGAAAGTGTATTCGGTGTAACCATGAGTCTGGAGGTAAAATACAGAAAACCTGTGCCTTATGATGAGGATTTACTTGGCAGAGGGATTGTGGAGAAGGAGACTCCGAAATTTGTCACTGTTCAGGCGGGAATTTACGATAAATCCGGTACCCTGTTGGCAAATGCCGAAGTGAAGTATATAAAATTGGATGTGTCCCAGATTGCTGCGGGCATCGATACCCATGAGGAGATGTGTTATCTGATTGAAGATGATGTCCGGGAGATTGATTTTGAACAGCCGGGAAAATAGTGCGGACAAAACAGGGGCGGCAGCGCGCCCCTTGTTTTAGCTCACGCTCAAATTAGCGTATTTTTTTGGCGATACCCCTACCGCTTTGGTGAAGGCTTTAAAGAAGCTGCTGTAATCTCCGAAGCCGCTTCTTTCAAAGGCTTCGTTTACGCCGACACCTTCGCTCAGGGCCGCTTTTGCAATGCTGATACGGCGGGCGGTAATATACTTTCCGATGGTGGTACCGGTAGCCTGTTTAAAAATACGGCAAATATAGGATTCACTTAAGAAGAAGTTTTCTGCCAGCTGTTCTACGGTAATGGGCTGTGTAATGTTTTGATTGATAAAGGCAAGAATATCGTCAACCTGATGATTATACTTGAATTCACTTTCCTGCGCCTCGACAGCGTTGGCGTTGGAAAGCGTATTAATCATCACCATGAGCTCCATGAATGCAGCCTGTTCCACGATGTCGTGGGCATAGCCTTTGGCAGAAGTGATTTTGTTGACATAGTACAGAAAGCGCTTCTGCTGTTCCTTGTTCAGCGAGAGCTTATGCTGAAAACCGTTATATCTGTCGGAAAAGCAGGAATCCAGATCGGTTTCTTCAGTAGACAGACGCTTGGTGTAGTCCGGGTGGATGGACAGGACAATGCGCTCATGCAGCTGATTGTCAATCTGGGTCAGCTTGTGGCTTTCGTACTGATTGATAATAAACAAATCGCCCGGAGCAATGGAATAAAAGCGGTTGTCTATGAGAAACTGCTTCCCGCCGGAAATAGAATAGTATAATTCGTAACAGTCATGGATATGCATCTCCATGGCTTTTTCTTCTTTATAAAGATGAGCCACAGAAAAGGTTTTGGTGCGCTGGCAGTTTTCGATGGCAATTTTGCAGGATGTTAATTCTTCCATGTGTTTCTCCAATCAATAAGTTTCTTTCGCCGGCAGTGATGTAATCTGAAAAAGAAAGAGTTTACAGTGTATCATTTTGTTTTGATGTAAGTATATGCCATGTGTTCAAAATTTGCAATGTTTTGAGAAATATTTGAATAGATTTGGAGAATTTTTTCGGCTATACTAAAGTTACAGAATCAGAAAGTACCGAAATTTTCTTATGAAAAACAGAAAATGATATGGAAATGCTTCTAACTGTATGTTATAATGTAAGCACTTACATAATTCGGTATCATTTCAGAAGGAGAGGTGTAATCAGTGGAACTAAGAACAGCAGTATCCCCAAGAGATGTGAAGCATTATACCACGGAGCGTTTGAGAGAAGAGTTCTTAATTCAGAATCTTTTCGTACCCGGAGAAATCAAGCTGGTATACAGTCACATCGACAGAATCATCACAGGTGCGGCAGTGCCTGTAAAGCCTTTAACTCTGACAGCAGGTGACGAGCTTCGTGCAGAATATTTCTGCCAGAGAAGAGAGCTTGGTGTCATCAATATCGGAGGAGCGGGAACCATCACCGTAGATGGCAAGGTTTATCAGGTGGGATTCAAGGAGGCTATGTATATCGGTATGGGGTCAAAGGAGATTATCTTTGCAAGCAAAGATACTTCTCAGCCCGCTAAATTTTACATGAATTCCGCACCGGCCCACAGAACCTGCCCTACAGTCTTAATTAAGCCGGAAGGTACTCCCGAAGAAGGTGTGGTCATCGTTAAGCCGGAGAATAAGGTGGAGCTTGGATGTCTGGAGGATGCCAATCACAGAGTTATCTGTAAATACATACTGCCCGGTCAGGTAGAAAGTTGTCAGCTTGAAATGGGAATGACAAAGCTGGAGCCCGGAAGTGTCTGGAATACAATGCCCTGCCATACTCACGACAGACGTATGGAGGTTTATCTGTATTTTGAGATGCCGGAGGATGCTTTTGTTATGCATTACATGGGTGAACCCAATGAAACCCGTCATATTGTGATGAGAAACGAAGAGGCTGTTATATCACCCAGCTGGTCCATTCATTCCGGATGCGGTTCCAGAGCCTATACCTTTATCTGGGGTATGGTTGGTGAGAATCAGGATTTTGATGATATGGACGGCGTTGCAATGAAAGACTTGATGTAAAAAAGACGAATCAATTCGTCATGATAATTATTTACGAAAAGGAGATAATGATATGGGAAACTTTGTAAACAATTTTTCACTTGAAGGAAAAGTTGCATTGGTAACCGGTGCATCATACGGTATCGGCTTTGCTATTGCTTCTGCTTATGCTGAGGCAGGCGCAACCATCGTTTTTAACGATATCAAGCAGGAGCTGGTAGATAAGGGTCTGGCTGCTTACGCAGAAAAAGGTATCAAGGCTCACGGCTATGTATGTGATGTGACCAATGAGGAAGCTGTCAATGCAATGGTAGCACAGATTGAAAAGGAAGTAGGCGTTATCGATATTCTGGTGAACAATGCTGGAATCATCAAGAGAATCCCTATGACCGAGATGACAGCCGAGCAGTTCAGACAGGTAATTGATGTGGATTTGAATGCACCTTTCATTGTTTCTAAGGCTGTAATTCCTTCCATGATTAAGAAGGGACACGGAAAGATTATCAATATCTGTTCCATGATGTCCGAACTGGGACGTGAGACCGTGTCTGCATACGCTGCTGCAAAGGGCGGTTTGAAGATGCTGACCAAGAATATCTGCTCCGAGTACGGACAGTACAACATTCAGTGTAACGGCATCGGACCCGGCTACATTGAGACTCCTCAGACAGCACCGCTTCGTGAGATTCAGCCCGACGGAAGCAGACATCCTTTTGACCAGTTTATCTGCGCAAAGACTCCCGCAAACAGATGGCTGAAGCCCGAGGAATTGGCAGGTCCCGCAGTATTCCTTGCATCCGATGCATCCGACGCCGTAAACGGACACATTCTGTATGTGGACGGCGGTATTCTGGCTTACATCGGGAAGCAGCCGCAGTAAAGAAAGGGTGAAAATTTATTATGAAGATTGCATTAATCAACGAAAACAGTCAGGCTGCAAAGAACGAGATGATTTGCGGCACGTTGAAAAAAGTTGTGGAACCCATGGGGCATGAGGTCTTCAATTACGGTATGTGCGGAGCAGAGGATCCAAATCCTCTGACATATGTACAGAACGGTATTTTGGCGGCAGTATTGTTGAATTCCGGAGCAGCCGATTATGTGATTACAGGCTGTGGAACCGGAGAGGGTGCAATGCTCGCATGCAATTCCTTCCCCAAAGTACTCTGCGGTCATATTGAGTCTCCGCTGGATGCTTATCTGTTCTCACAGGTAAATGACGGAAACTGTGTGGCAATTCCTTTTGCCGAGAACTTTGGTTGGGGCGGAGAGTTGAATCTTCAGTACATTTTTGAAAAACTGTTCTGTGCTCCCGGCGGCGGTGGATATCCCCCTGAGAGAGTGGAACCCGAGCAGAGAAACAAAAAGATTCTGGATAAGGTGAAAGAGGTTACCCATACTGATATGGTAACGATTTTGAAAAATCTGGATCGTGATTTGGTAAAGGGTGCGCTTTCCGGTGCAAAGTTTCAGGAGTATTTCTTCGCAAACTGCAAGTGCGATAAGATTGCGGAGACAGTAAAGGAAATAATTAAATAAAGTAGTCCCATGCGGACAGAAAGGTGTTATTATGAACGCAGTATTAGAGCAAATCAGCAAAATCGGTATTGTCCCTGTGGTAAAGATTGACAGGGAAGAGGATGCTCTGCCCTTGGCAAAGGCATTATGTGCAGGCGGACTTCCCTGCGCGGAGGTTACCTTCCGTACAAGTGCTGCAGCAGGCGCCATCAAAATCATGACAGAGAATTTCCCCAATATGTGTGTGGGTGCGGGGACCGTGCTGAATGCAGAGCAGGTTGATGCAGCTGTGGCAGCAGGAGCTAAGTTTATTGTCAGTCCCGGATTGAATCCCAGAACCGTAAAGTATTGTATCGAAAAGGGTGTGCCCATTACTCCCGGTACCTCCAGCCCTTCCGATATTGAGCAGGCAATTGAGCTTGGTCTTGACGTGGTGAAATTCTTCCCCGCAGAGCAGTCCGGAGGGCTTGCCAAGATTAAGGCTATGGCAGCTCCTTATGTCAATATGAAGTTTATGCCTACCGGCGGAATCAATGCAAAGAATTTGACCTCCTATCTTGACTTCCCCAAGATTATCGCATGCGGCGGCTCCTGGATGGTGCCCGGCGATTTGATTAACGAAGGAGCATGGGACAAGATCGAGCAGTTGACAAGAGAAGCAGTTCAGACGATGCTTGGCTTTGAACTGGCTCACATCGGCATCAATGCGGCTAACGAGGAGGAAGCTTTGAAGGTAGCAAACCGCTTTGCATTCCTGTTCGGTATGCCTGCAAAGGTTGGAAACAGTTCTATTTTCGCAGGAACTGCCGTAGAGGTAATGAAGACACCGTTCAAGGGTACAAACGGTCATATCGCAATCAGAACCAACTATATTGAAAGAGCAGTAAACTATATGAGCACTGTTCTGGGGGTTGAGTTTGAGGAGCCCAAGAAAGATGACAAGGGCAAGTATAAGGCAATCTATCTGAAGGAAGAAGTAGGCGGATTTGCAGTACACCTTGTGCAAAAATAGAACAAACGAAAGGAATTTAAAAAAATGGCAAAAGTAATTACGATGGGTGAGATTATGCTGAGACTTTCCACCCCTAATTTTGAGAAATTTATTCAGGCAGATGAGTTCGATATCAATTACGGCGGCGGCGAGGCCAACGTTGCGGTATCTCTGGCAAACTACGGACATGATGCTGAGTTCGTTACAGCGGTTCCCAACAATGAAATCGGTGAGTGTGCAGTGGCAGCTCTGAGAAAGTACAATGTTGGAACACAGCATATTGCAAAGTGCGGTGAGAGATTGGGCATCTATTTCCTGGAGAGCGGTTCTTCCATGAGACCTTCCAAGGTTGTATACGACAGAGCGCATTCTTCCATTTCTACGGCAACTGCTGCCGACTTTGATTTTGATGATATTTTCAAGGATGCAGACTGGTTCCACTTTACAGGTATTACTCCTGCAGTATCCGATTCAGCTGCAGTATTGACAGAGGAAGCTTTAAAGGCAGCAAAGAAGCATGGCGTTAAGGTTTCTGTTGACTTGAACTTTCGTAAGAAACTTTGGTCTTCCGAGAAGGCACAAAAAGTAATGAAGAATCTGATGCAGTATGTTGATGTCTGCATCGGAAACGAAGAAGATGCAGAGCTTGTACTTGGCTATAAGCCCGGCAAGACAGATGTTACCAGCGGTGATTTGGAGCTGGCAGGCTACAAGTCCATCTTCGAGCAGATGGTAGCTGATTATAATTTTGAGTACTGTATTTCCTCTCTGCGTGTAAGCCATTCCGCATCCGACAACGGTTGGTCTGCATGTATCTACTCCAGAGACACCAAGGAATTCTATCATTCCAAGGAGTACAGCATTCATCCTATCGTAGACCGCGTAGGCGGCGGTGATTCTTTCGCAGGTGGTGTTATTTGCGGAATGCTGGATGGAAAGAACTTTAAGGATGCTCTTGAGTTTGGTGTGGCTGCTTCTGCATTGAAGCACACAATTCCCGGCGATTTCAATCTGGTTTCCAGAAAAGAAGTTGAGACACTGGCAGGCGGAGATGCTTCCGGACGTGTACAGAGATAATTGAAAAAGGGTAAGAAAAAGCTTCCGGCTGATTTGGCCGGAAGCTTTTTTAACAATATACGAAACAATATTACTTTTTGTCAGCGTCGAAGTAAACAAAGAAAGTATCACCGGTTGTATCGTCATCAAAGTATTCCATGTAGGAAATGGAGAAATCGGTATTTCCTGCGGGAACCTCAAATACCAGAAGTCCGGTACGGCTCTCTTTTCCTGCGAGAGTGTAAATGCCGGGAAGCATTTTGTCGTTCAATCCTTCACCGTCCTCTGTATAGAAGGTGAGAGAGAAGTCGAATGCATCGTCAGCGTCGCCGTTCCACTGAATTTGAAAGTCGGTGTCATACATTTCAATTTCGGAGCTGCCGGTGTTCTTAACGGTTACATCTGCAACAAGAAGTTCGTTGCCTTCTGCAGCGGTATAACCCGCATACTCATCGCAAAGATAGGCACTGTTAACGGTATAGTCAAAGAAATAGGTGCGCATGGTGTCGCCCATTTTGCCCTCGGCAAAGCCGTCTGAATCAGGACGTACAATAGTTGGTGTGCTGCCGCAGCCAACCAGGGAAATTGCTGTTACAGTTGCAAGTAAAAGTGAGATAATTTTTTTCATATCTTCCTCCTTATTCATTAAGAAAATTAAACACAATCTGAATTCTAGTATATTTTCTACGAAATAACAATTCCAACATTGGTGAAAAAATGATGAACTGAGGCGAAAAAATGGTGATTTTGAATAAACTTGGTAAGAAAAATCAAATCTTAATATTTTCCTAGGATACGTTTAGGCTACACTTAAGATTCAAGAGGTATGCATTGTGTTACCGTAATGAAGGACCGATTGAAAGGCGGGCTATCATAAGGAGGTAACATATTATGAAACGTAACAGATTAACGGCAGCAGCCGTAAGTATATTTCTCGTGGCGGGAATATTGTGCGGATGCGGCAGAGAAGATGGCAGTGACAACATGCTTCCGGATGTGAATCCGGGAAGATATGTGGAAGAAGAGGTTGAGTGGCCGGAGGCGTGGAACGGATGGACGGTGAAGCAGCTGTTTACAGAGGAGGAGAAACTGCATCTGCTTTTGACAAAGGAAAAGGATGAATGTTTGATGCTCCAAGAGTGGGAGAAGGATGGAGACAGCTTCTCCGAGGTGACGGGAAAGTGGCTGAATACGGTATTTCTTCCTGCCAAAAGCTGGATGAACCTGAAACTGATGAGGGACGGCAACGGTGTACAGTATTTATTCGCGGGGTATGCGGAAGAAGATATCTATAAATGCCATTTATGGAGAAGCGACGGTGAAAGTGTTTTGGATATCACACCCGAGGAATGGACAGTGCCTGATGAGGAATGGGGTTGTTATGAGTATATCAGCGGTATTACAGCACTGGATAACGGTACTCTGGTGGCAAACGGCAGCAGAACCGTGGACATTCTGTACGGAGAAGACGGAAGTGTACTGGACAGCGAACAGACAGAGGGGGATTACGACGAAAATGTGTTGTCCGATGGGGAGGATATCTATCTGTTTTCCGCGGATTACAGTGGTGCAATTACGGAGATTGAAAGGAGACCGGGCGGTAAAAGAGAAAATGTAGAAAGGATTCCTTTCGGACAGAACAGTTCTGCAGGAGTTATGCTGTGTGTAACGAAAAGCGGTACTTTGATTTCTGCAGGTGCCGACGGTATATATAGATGTGAGGCCGGCCGGGAAGACTGGGAAAAGTTGATGTCAGGGTCAGAAACAGATTTTTCGCTGTCCGGCTGTTGGTGTACCGGTCTGACAGCACTGGAGAACGGAATCATATACGCCGCTTTTGCCCGGGAAGACGGTACAACAAAGCTGATAAAATATGAGTATGATCCGGATGCTGTGACCCGGGTAACGGAGACGCTTAAGCTTTATGCGGTGAAAGAAAGCTTTTTGCTGCAAAATGCAGTTGCATTGTATCACAGGGAGCATCCGGAAGTGGCAATTGAGGTGGAATACGGTTACACTTATAATGATATGTATTCTGACAAGATACCCGACTATACGGAGATTTATCAAAAGCTGAATACCATGCTGATGAGCGACGAAGCACCGGATATCCTTGTTTTGGATCATCTGGATGCGGATTCCTTCCGGGAAAAGAGACTGCTTGTTGACGTGAATGATGTGGTAGGTCCCATGGAGGAAAACGGAGAACTGTTGAAGGGGATAACAGGAAGCTATTTGCAAGAGGACGGCACAAGATATACAGTGCCATTGCAGTTTGCTTTCACGTATATTACAGGAAGAGACTGCACTGTAGAAAATATGACTTCTCTGGAGAGTCTGGCCGAATTCTTGCGTGAAAAGAATGAGAGTTATCTGGGCCCTCAAACAGTAGAAGAATTGGTAGACAAATTTTATCCGTATTTTTGTGGGGATATTGTGAATGATAAAAAGCTGGATAAAGAGGTGCTGCGGGATAAGCTGGAGGCGCTGAAGGAAATAGCGGACAACAGCGGTATTGTGACGCAGCATGACGACAGCAACGGCAGAAACGGACATTGCTTTAATATGTGGGATTTGGCTTCTCGTACCAAGCTGGCATTGGATAAGGCAGACGGATTTAACGGTTGCATGTTCGCAGTGGCGATTACGGATTATATTAAGGGAGAATTTACAGCTTTTGAAAACAGTTTCACTCCTATGATACAGATGGGAATTTGCGCAAAGAGCAGCCATCAGGATACAGCAAAGGACTTTTTAAAATTTGTGTTGTCGGAGAAGGTTCAGGGAACGGATTATTATGAAGGGTTTCCTGTGAATACAAGCTGCCTGGTTGCACTGGCAGCTGCGGACCGCTCCGATGCTGCGGCTTCCACCACAATTACTACAGAGGACGGAGGAGAAGTGGAATTCAATATTATGCCATATTCCCGGGAAACAGCGCAGAAGCTGCTTGACATATGTAACGGCTTGAA
This sequence comes from Lachnospiraceae bacterium, assembly GCA_022769665.1. Taxonomy (GTDB): domain Bacteria; phylum Bacillota; class Clostridia; order Lachnospirales; family Lachnospiraceae; genus Acetatifactor. The sequence continues at coordinate 39,961 of JALEIR010000050.1, forward strand.
TAAGCCTGTTGTGGAGGATGCCAAGATCAGAGAGGTGATGATAGAAAGTCTTGGCGGTTATTTGTCCGGCAGTGAAAACGTGGAAGAGGTGTTGGATAAAATGGAGGCAGGGTTGAAAATGTATCTGGCGGAATAGCTGTTTTGAGCCCATGCAATTTGACAAGAAACAGTGCATGTGCGATAATTGAGAGGCGTTGCAAGGGAGTAAAGAAGACGCATACAGAATAGCTGCAGAGGGAACGGATATGAAACAGGAACGTCTTATTCATATAGATATTTTACGTATATTGGCTTGCTTCAGTGTAATTATGCTTCACAGTGCGGCTCAATATTGGTATGGATTACCGGTTACGGATAAAAACTGGCTGGTTATCAACTCCTATGATGCGGTAGTACGTTTCGGTGTCCCGCTTTTCGTGATGATCAGCGGCGCTCTCTTTCTGGATGCAAACCGGGAAATTGATGTAAAAAGGCTCTATACCTATAATATTTTGAGAATTGTTGTTATTTATTTTGTATGGTCTGCAGTTTACGGATTGTTTGACTGCAGGAATTATGAGTGGTCTGCACTTCAGCCGAATGATATTTTGCTGGAGATTTACAACGGAAGATACCATTTATGGTATCTTCCGATGACAGTCGGTTTGTATATGTTGATACCTGTTTTCAAGAAGTGGCTGGACCATGCATCGATAAAAGATGTACAGTACTTTTTAGCCCTCTTTGTCATATTTAAGATAGTAAAATATACAATTATGGTTCTGAAACCCATGGAAAGTCTACAGTTTGTTTGGGGTGCGTTTGAACTCGGAGATATATTGGATTACCCGGGGTATTTTATTTTAGGGTATTATATAGTACATTACGGCATTGCACAGAACCGGCATAAGTGGGTTTATATGGCGGGTGTTTTGGGCGCGTGTGCCAATGTGGTACTGGGTAATTACAAAGCACTGAAAACAGGGGTACCAAACGGAGATGTTTATAACAGCTTCAGCCTGTTTACTTTCTTGATGGTGACAGCGATTTTCCTGTTTGGCTTTGAGAAGGTTAGTAAATGGAATATTTCATCGGGAATCAGGAAAGTCATCAAGGAAATTTCCATGGCAACATTTGGCATCTATCTGATTCATTTACTTTGGATGGAGATTTTACAGTCATGGGGGATTGACAGTATGATGGTCTCTCCGATAGTGGGAGTGCCGTTATGCGCTGTGATTTGTTTTGCTTTGTCATATTGCTGCGCAGCTGTATTGCGAAGGATTCCTGTAATCGGAAAATATATTTGTTGAATTTTTGGAAAAATTCATTGACTTTTAGTGCGACAAATGCTAATATGATACTTGCGCAGTGCGTAAAGCAGTCGTGCATGCGGAAGTGTCGGAACTGGCAGACGAGCAAGACTAAGGATCTTGTGGTAGCAATACCGTGAGGGTTCAAGTCCCTTCTTCCGCAGTGAAAAAGAAAGCCTCAGGTGGGAACCTGAGGCTTTTCTTATTTCTGGACCGAAGCGTCCAATCTTTCTATTACATTGAGTAATTATTTATGAAGTGAAACGTTTACTTCCGGATATTGTTTTTTGGCCTGTGTATACCGATTATAACTACAATGAATGGAATGAAACCATTAAGTATGAATATGCCGGCCAAGCCGGTAAAGTCGGCGGTAAAGTATTATATGTTAATTCCTTTTGTATAGATAAAGAAACAGATGAGATTGCAAAAGGCGGTTCTGTCCTTTTTCGTGATGGAAATATTGATAAGGAAATTCCGTCAGGAAAAGAGGGTGTACTTGTTGTCGAAGTTTAGATAATTTGACAAACTCCAATTTGCAGAGGGATGCTGATTCAAGCAAGTAAAAGTTGCAATCATTGGATAATTATGTTAATGTTTATCCGAAAATATATAAATTATACGGGTGGAGAAAAGGTTATGTTTAAGAGAGTTGCTGCTATCGGGTTAAGTTTATTATTCGTGCTGGGAAGTACTGCCTGTGGTAAGAAACAGGAAGAAGTTGTTGTATATACGGCGGTGGATCAGGTGTTTGCCGACGAAATATTTGCAATGTTTGAGGAAGAAACGGGAATAAAGGTGAGGGCAGTATACGACACAGAGGCAAATAAGACAACAGGTCTTACCAATCGTATTATTGCGGAATCTGAGAGAACGGTATGTGATGTGTTCTGGAATAACGAATTTATTCAAACAATTGATTTGGAGAAGAAAGGTATGCTTCAACCATATGTATCTTCGGAAGCTAATACAATACCTGACTACTATAAGGCAGAAAACGGAACATGGACAGCAATAGGAGGACGTGCAAGAGTATTTTTGGTTAATACAGATTTGCTGACGGAGCAGGAATATCCGGACAGCATTTATGATTTTGTTAACGGCAAGTACGAAGGAAAAGAGCTGGCGATTGCTTATCCTATGTTCGGAACAACGAGGACCATGGCAGCAGCCATTTACGCACAGTTGGGAGAGGAAAAAGCGCGTGAATATTTTCAGACTATGGCAGACAACGGTGTGTGCGTCGTTGACGGAAATTCGGTAACAAAGGATATGGCGGCATCAGGTCAGGTTGCGATAGGTTTTACCGATACAGATGATGCCAAGGAGGCAATCTCCGATGGTGCACCGGTTGTAATGGTATTTCCGGATCAACAGGACGACGGTATGGGAACCCTGATGACACCCGCTACGGCAGCAATCATTAAGGATGCTCCCAATCAGGAAAACGCAAAAGCGTTTGTTGATTTTATCCTTTCTGAAAAGGTTGAGAGAAAACTGGTTGAGATGGGCTTTTTTGACATTTGCTGTAGAGATGATATCTCTGACAACGGTATTAAGGGAATGGATTTAAATCTGGAAGACATTTATGATTATTTAGAGATTGCCAGTAAAGATATGGAGACGATTTTTTCCAAGGCACAATAAAATAGTTCTGTATTAAGGGGAGCTCATGAATGAGAAATAGGAAGGATGCAATTCGCATAATTGGTTTTGTACTATATCTTGCAGTAGTGTGGCTGCCCTTATTTTATGTATGTAAAAAATCGGAATGCGAGATAACACTCCCGGACGCAAGACGGATAGGGCTTTTTGTAAACAGTATAAAGCTCGGCGGTTGCACGGCAATATTGGCATGCCTGTTGGGGGTTCTGGCGGCTTTGTTCCTTCATAACAGTTTTTTGGCAAACAAGTGGTATCGTTATTTCTTTGTGATATTGATGCCTGTTCCATACTATGTCTATGCATTGTCATGGATGTATCTGATGAGGCTTTTGGCTGTTATTTGGCCGGAGGTTTTAAAGTATTCCGCACAAGGTTTCGGAGCATGTCTGTTCGTGGAAACCATGACATACATTCCGATTGCCACTTTGCTCGAATTGGCAGCATTAGAAATGAGAAACCGGCAAACGGAAGAGATGGCGTTGGTTTATAAAAGTCCGATAAAGGTACTGATGAAAAATACAATTCCGGAAGTATTGCCTTATATTGTGGCAGCAGCAGGTATCATATTTATTTTATCCGTGACTGATTTTTCTGTGCCGTCCATGTTCCAATATAATACATACATGCTTGACATTTATTCTGTATACAGCAGAACCGGAAGTGTGGCGCAGGCATATGTAATGGCCTTACCGTTGTCTGTTTTGCTGCTGCCGTTATTGTCTTTTGTACAGCAGGCGATTAAGAAAATCAGTAAACCGCAGAGAAGTGAACGGTTTGTACCACAGAGATACCCCATGTGGCTGCAGGGAAGTATGGTCTGTGCTTTTGGAGTACTGGTTTGCCAGGTGTTCCTTCCGATTCTTATTTTTGCAGTAACAACCGGCAGTTTGAAAAATGCCCGGAAATCTTTTGAAATGATTTATGAGCAGATAGGTACAACGCTGGTAATTGCATTACCGGCAGCAATCATAGCCGTATTATGTGCAGCTTTGGCAGCAGGATTTCTGGCAGATAGGGGAAACGGTGTGCTCTGGATGGCGGCATTGGGAACAATGGTGCTTCCGGGTGCATTACAGGCAATGGGGTTGTTGGATATGGTGAATGGCTCTGTCGTCCATTGGATGAGTACAACGGTGCTTATGCCTGCATTTGGATGTGCGCTGCATTATATGCCTTTTGCTCTTATTGTATTGACGGGTACAATAAAGCGGGCAGATAAACAGCGAAGAGAGCTTGCTATATTGTACGAAAGGCATTGGTATCAGCATTTGCTGTTAGAACTGGGAATGTTTTTGCCCGGCATCCTTTGTGCAATTGCGTTGGTGTTTTTCCTGTCCTTTGGGGAAGAGGGAATTGTATTGGTATTAATGCCTCCCGGTGCCGAAACAGTATCTGTTAAGATATACAATTATCTGCATTACGGAGCTTCCGAATATGTATCGGGCTTCTGTCTGATGGTAACTCTTTTTATGTTTTTGATTGAAGTGGTTTTGTTATGGATGATGAGGAGAAGGTATAGAGGACGGCATGAGTAAAGCGGTGATTGAAGTAAAGAATTTATGTAAGAGCTATGGGGAAAAAGCAGTGCTGAATCAGTTCTCGCTTTCCGTGGAAGAGGGAGAATTGGTTGTGCTTCTTGGCGAAAGCGGATGCGGGAAAACGACACTTCTTAGAATTCTGGCGGGACTGGAAAAGGAAAACAGCGGTAAGGTTATGATAAACGGTCGTTTAATGGAGGATAAAGTATCTCCCAACAAGAGGAACATTGCAATGGTTTTCCAGGAACCCGCATTATGGAACCATATGTCTGTAGGCAAAAATATTGCTTACGGTATGGAGAAAAGGGATGACAAGAAGATATGTGATATAATGAATGCATTGGGAATCGAAGGACTGGAGAACCGCTATCCCGAGGAAGTGTCGGGAGGTCAGGCAAAAAGAGTGGCTTTGGCAAGAGCTTTGGCCGCAGACAGGGATATTTTGTTTTTGGATGAACCGTTGTCAAATATTGATGAGGTAACAAAGAAAAAGATATTAAAATATATTGATGAAAATTACAAGGGAAAAAAGACCATTTTATACGTTACCCATAGCAGAACGGAAGCTGACTTTTTTGGCTGCAGAAAAATCAGGATGGATGCGGGGGAGTAAAAATGCGGCGAAATCGTATATTTACCTTTGTTTTATATATTTCCTTTGCGTTACTCATTGTGATTGCATTTATTCTTTCTTTGTTTATTACGGAAAATAAGGAGAAGACATCTCCGCAAAAGGAAGATTTCGTGGTGTTGAAAGAAGGCAAGGAAATTTCCGCGATATACTATGACGGTACAAATGTCTGGATAGGCGGTAATGACGGGGTGACCGTTTACAATGCGGACACTATGGAAGAGGTTCGGTATCTGGAGGAATTTAAGCTCATATACTCTGCGGAGATAACACAGACTCCTGATGGAACAGTCTGGATCGGACATGAGGATGGGTTGACGGGAATTCAGGATATTGCCGGAGAAAAGAGAGTAGATTTTCATTATCCCGATATTCCCAAAGGACGTATCAATACAGTGGAATGGGATGGGGAAAGGCTGTGGGTCGGTACATATAACGGAGGAGCCGGTCTGATATGTGAGGATACCGGCTGGAGAGTTGACAGAATATACAATCGGAGCAATGGGTTGTGCAGTGATTCGGTAAATGTTATCTGCAACGCAGGTGAGAGCCTGTGGTTTGCTTCTTACCTGGATACAAAAAACGGGGGAATCAGTATCCTGGAAAAAGATGAATTTCAATATCTGACATCAGAGGACGGAATTCCGCATCCTTATGTTACTTCATTGCAATATTTGGGTGACAATAAGATGCTGGTGGGAACGGGATATATGGATACCGGGGGACTTGCGTTGGTACAAAAAGCGGAGAATGGCTACAAGGTAACGGAAACTTATTCTGTGGAGGATGGACTGCCGGGAGAAAAGGTAAGACAGCTCTTCCTGGACAGTGAAGGGTTCTTATGGATTACAACGGAGTATGACGGGATTGTGATTCTAAATTATGAAAGAGACGGACTGAAGAAGGATTTAAACGGAATATATTTGACAGAGGGAAACGGTTTGTCGGATAATGAAATAAAGTGTATCGCAGAGACACCGCAGGGTTATTGGTTAGGCGGAAAATATGGGCTGACGCTGATTAATCGTTCTTTTGTCAGAGAGAAATTACAGTAAAATACCGAAAAGAGGAATCAGGATGAAAAAAAGTAGTGCTTTTCAGAAAACAATAAGGTTTGATGAGTTTATACTTGCTTTGAAGTACTTTATGAAGAATAAAGGGATTACGCATGTGAGCGGCCTTTGCAACGCGGAACTTTTGAGAAAAAACTTAACGGAGGAAGAGCTGTCTGCGATTTTTTTCAGTGCACTGAAACATAAGGTGTTTGTAAAACAGGGGAGTGACGTTCATATCAATTTTGATTTGTATCGTATTATGAATGCCTTTTCTCAGTCCAAAAACGTTGTTACCGTCCACAAACCGTCTTATGAAAACGAAAAAATGATTTCATTTGCCAAGGCGGATGATACATGGATTGTTTTGTTGCAAAATGCCGGAAAGAATGAAGTAAGCATTATGGCTGACAGCAGCCTGGATAAACTGTATCAGATAGTAGCGCCTGAGCTGAAGAAAAAGGATAAAAACAGTCAGTTTCATCCTAAAAAGCTAAACAAACAGTTGGAAAAGATGGACTTGGCAGTGCGATTTCAGGAAGCTTATGAGTATCAGCTCGTAATGCTCGCACTGGAAAACAGCACAGGCAGACAAACGGGAGAGGCCGTTCTTTTTCATGTGGGAAAAGAATCTTTCAACGTACTTACGGGAGCAATTGAAGAGAATCGGATAGAAAGTTTTCCGGCGGAAGCATTGGATGAGAAGGTAAAGGAATGTCTGATTGCAATGACCCGGGACGGCGGACCGGACAATCCGGACGGGACAGATAAAAACAATCGGACAGGCACCGATTATAAGCGAATGAATGAGGAAGAAGAGCCATATACCAAATTCAGCTTTCAACAGCTTAGTGCAAACCGGAGCTTTCCCCACAGTGTACCGCAATTGTTGAAACTACAGCTTAAAAATTGGGTAAAACAGCTGACGAATTGGAAAACCTGGGTAGTAATGCTGGTAATTCAATTGCTGTTTGCCGCAGCGGTTTTGATTTGGAATATGTATGGGATGTGTTATCTGAACGACACATTTCGTATTTCATCCAATGCCTTCTGGGGAAATGCAACAGCATATTTGTTTGCAGGTACCATTAGAAGAGGCAATGATATAAAGGGTCTGTCTGTATTTACAAAGGCATTTGATACAGTGCTGCTTGCAGGTTCCTTTTATTGCCTGCTGGGAATCGCATTCAGAAGTATGATTGGAACTATTGTCAAAGGGAAATTTATGAATTCCGTTGACAATATGCTGCGTTTTCCGAGCCATATGAAGCAATACAGCAAAAAGGCCGGAAAAGGTATTGTTCATTATATCTGGTTAGGTGTATTGATAGCGGCACCCATAGGATTTCTATTGTGGAATCCGTTTACGGTAGCTCTTTTGGCAGTAATGCTGTTTTTTTCCTGTGTGAAAGCAGACAGCAGTAACATATCCGTCCCGGTTATGCTGTTCCGCAGTGCTTCCGGATACAAAAGGGTGATGGAAGGAAGAAAAAAGAAGCCGTTGTTTGCGGATGTTCAGTTACGGCTTTTCGGTATCAGTATCGGATTTTTCATTTACACATTTGTAAATATTCTGGTGTGGGGACTTTTTGATTACAACTTCTGGGTAAGGCTGGTATTTACGGTATTGCTCATGATTCTGGCGCTTTTTGGGTTGGGGATTATTAAAGTTAACAAGCCGCAAAAGGTTGCCGCGTGTCTGGCGGTGCTTGTTGTCTGCAGTGTTCTCGTGATGCTGTCCCGGAATGGTATGATGGTATATGCGGATGACGGCGGCTGGTCCGAATCGGGAGGAACTCTGGCAGGGCTTTTTGCAAACGCCGGTTTTGCAACTATATTAGGGCTGTCGGCACTGCTTGCCGTTTGCACGCTGGGTGGTTCCCTTCTGGCTGCAGGCATCATCGGAGGCGTTGTCGGAGCCGGTTCTTTTGTGTGGAGCTGTGCGACGGAAACCGGCAGGGAAACGGCAGCGGATTTTATGCTGGGACAGTATAGTCCTTACGGAGGGGATTCAAAAATTGCAGCCGGACTTAATTTTGCAGTCGGTCTGGTCCCGGGAATCGGGGAAATATGGGGAGTCGCATCATCCACAAGAGATGCCGTATATAACTTCTCCCACGGAAATGAATTGTCCGGTATTTTTAATATTGTGTGCGGAGGACTCAGCCTGAAGGGATTGGATGACGGCTTGAGGCTGGCAAAAGATGGACTGGTAAACGCGGCAGAAAAGACCGTGTTAAAATCTGTGGTTAAAAAGGAAGTAAAGAAGAATGTAGATAATTTGATATCCGGAATAACCGGAAGCGCGGACAATGTGGCGACGGCAGCAGCGGGAAGCGCGGACAATGTGGCGACGGCAGCGGCGGGAAGCGCGGACAATGTGGCGGCGGCAGCAGCGGGAAGCACGGACAATGTGGCGGCGGCAGCAGCGGGAAGCGCGGACAATGTGGCGGCGGCAGCAGCGGGAAGCGCGGACAATGTGGCGGCGGCAGCAGCGGGAAGCGCGGACAATGTGGCGGCGGCAGCAGCGGAAAGCGCGGACAACGTGGCAGGAGCAGCCGGTGCGGCAGCGCAGACTCATAAGCCTGGTGTTGTGGAAAAAGTGGTATCCGGTGTAATCACCAGAAAAACAACGAAAAGAATTGTTAATACTTTGCTGGGCGGACAAACCAAACAGGTACAACAGAAAATGGTGGATAATATTGTGTCCGGTATTTCCGGTAACATCAAACAGGGCGTTGCAGGGGATGTCATACAGAAAGCGGATGATTGGTTGAACGGAAGCAGTACGGAAATGCCGTTTGTACAACAGGGCACTCAGGGGAATATGGAAGTTCCGGACAGCAATGTCGGCAACTCTATGGGGGAGAGTACCGGAGCGAACAACATAAATGAGTTTGGCAGTACTGAGACGAAGGTACATAATACAGAAAGTATACCGGAGGATGGCAGTATAAACACTGACGGCATAAATGCTGACAGTGAGGCATTTTCGCCGGAGGAAACGGCTGAAGTATTTGAGGCGATGACAGACGATGAGATTAGAAATCTACTGGATACGATTGCGGAACAGTTCGGAAAAAGCGGAGAACAAATGCCGGCACTTTGTGCGGAGCTAAAGCAATATGTTGATTCTGTGGGAGAAGGTTCCATTGACAGAAATGTTATCAAATACATTTTGATGAAAGGGTGAAATGAGAATCCCTGAATATTAGGTAAGGGTAAAAAGGAGGCATTCAAGTGACTGATGAAAATCGCACCTACATCGCAATTGACCTCAAGTCCTTTTATGCTTCCGTGGAGTGTGTGGAACGGGGGCTTGACCCGCTGACAACCAATCTTGTTGTGGCAGATGCCGGCCGGACAGAAAAAACCATCTGTCTGGCGGTGTCTCCTTCCTTGAAGGCTTATGGTATTCCGGGGCGTGCGCGGTTGTTTGAAGTTGTGCAAAAGGTAAAACAGGTTAACGCAGGGCGGCAATACCGGGCACCCGGACGGAAACTCATCGGTGAATCATCATCGGATATTGAATTGAAGGCTCGTCCGGAGCTGGCAGTCGCATATGAAGTGGCTGTGCCGCGGATGGCGCATTATATCAGGTACAGCACCCGTATTTACAATATTTATTTAAAATACATTGCGCCGGAGGATATCCACGTTTATTCCATCGACGAGGTGATGATGGATGTGACTTCGTATTTGAAAACATATAACATGACAGCACATGAACTGGCTATGACTATGATGAAGGATGTATTGCGGGAAACAGGCATTACTGCAACCGCAGGTATCGGTACAAACCTTTATCTCTGTAAAATTGCCATGGATATTGTGGCGAAACATGTTGCACCGGATAAGGACGGTGCCCGTATTGCGGAGCTTGACGAAATATCCTACAGACAGTTGCTTTGGGACCATCGTCCCCTGACGGATTTCTGGCGGGTGGGCAGAGGGTATGCGAAAAAGCTGGAACAGCAGGGGATGTATACCATGGGTGATGTGGCTCGATGCTCTGTTCAGAACGAAGAATTGCTGTACCGTATGTTTGGCATCAACGCTGAACTGTTGATTGATCACGCATGGGGCTGGGAGCCGTGTACCATGGATATGATTAAGGCATATAAGCCGGAGACAAATTCCTTCAGTTCCGGTCAGGTGCTTCATGCTCCTTACAGCTATGAAAAAGCCCGACTGGTGGTGCATGAGATGGCGGAGGCTGTTGCACTGGATTTGGTGGATAAAGGTATGGTAACAGACCAGATGGTATTGACCGTCGGTTACGATATCGAATGTCTGAAGAATCCGGAAATCAGCCGGAAATACAAGGGTGAGGTCACTACGGACAGTTATGGACGAAAAATTCCCAAACATGCCAACGGCACAGTGAACCTTGGACGTCAAACATCCTCCGCCCGACTGATTTCGGACGCAGTTTTGGATTTGTACGATAAAATAGTCAATCAGGATTTGCTGGTACGCCGACTGACAATTACGACAAATCATGTGGTGGATGAAAAGAATGCAGCGCAGAACCGGGCAGAGACCTGCGAACAATTAGATTTGTTCACGGATTATACGTTGTTGGAAGAACAGCGGAAAACGGAAGAGGAATCTCTGGCCAGAGAACGCAAAATGCAGGAAGCAATGCTGGACATCAAGAAGAAATTCGGTAAAAACGCTATCTTAAAGGGCATGAACCTACAGGATGGTGCAACTGCCAAGGACAGAAACAATCAAATTGGAGGACACAAGGCTTAATGTCCGGGAAGGTGAAGTATTATGTTGGAGAAATATGACTTGCCGGTTAAATTTACGGAAGAAGAGCGAAATGCTTATGCCGCATGGGGAATCAAAAAGCAGAAGGTGATGATACCTTATGTCATTATTGTTTTGCTGATTGATATATTTTCAATAACAATCGGCTGTATGCAAATATGGGATATTCGTAGTACCGACAGCATTCTCTTTCATATTATTCTGGATAGTGGCTGGTTGGAGAGTGTCTGCTATGTGCTGGCGGTTTGTCTTACAATTATGATTTTGGGACCGCTTAATTGGTTGCTTGACCGAATATGGAAAAAGCCTGAGGAACCGAGATGGCTGCGGATTGAAATTTCGGAAGAGGGAGTCCGGGTCAAGGTGCTTTCAGGGACAGAACGGGAAGAGATTCTGTCATCCGAAATGTATACGTGGGGGGAGGCAGAAGCGATTCTGGATTCCGAAAACAATGCAGTTCTGGCACAGAAGTGTTGGATGAAGATAGGAGAAAATACCATTGAAAATATTTATCCTGAGGAAAACAGACATCCGTGGATGGATTATCCCAAAAGAAAGGTAAAGGGAATAGACAGTGTAGAAAAACTTTGCCGTATATTAAAGGGGTATCAGGCTTCTTTGATGGAAAAGAAAATGGAACGGAACTGGAAGGAAGCGTAAAAGGGGAGTATCATGGCCGCTATGGGAAAAGAACACAAATATGACGATATCATCAATCTGCCACACCACGTTTCAACACAGCACCCGCAGATGTCCATGATAAATCGGGCTGCCCAGTTTGCACCCTTTGCCGCATTGACCGGTCACGATGCTGCCATCCGGGAAACAGCGCGGCTGACAAACGAAAAGCCGGAATTGGACGAGTACGAGAAAGAGGTAATCAACAGCAAGATACAGATTCTGTCGGAACATTTGGGAGAGAATTATACCGTTACGATTACATATTTCATGCCGGATAACAGAAAAAACGGCGGATTCTATGTGTGCGTTGACGGTGTAGTAAAAAAGATGGATAAATACGAACATACGATTATCCTGACAGACGGAACGGGAATACCCATAGACAATATCCTGGAAATTGAAATTCAGGGAGATTGAACTTTACATGACCGATTTGAGAACCGAAGAGGTTGCATTGGCGGAAGTATGATAGTATTATAAAAGGCAGAAACCTGTCAGGAAAACAACCTCTTTCCGGAGAGTACATAGCAAGTCCCGATAAACACACAGATAAGGAAACGGGAAAGCATTCTGTGGCTGAAATGATGTTGCAGCCGATTAATGAGAGATGCTGATAAACCGATAAACGGATCTGTGCTTCCGGTTAAAATATAAACCTGGTTTCTCGGGTGTACCAATGTAACGGATGATTCATTGGAGAAGGCGATATTTTCTTCTGCAAAAAACTCACACGGATTATAGCTTTTACGAATGATACCGGCGCTGCTTGCAGTAATTATATTTATCTGGCTGTGGTGCTTTTGTTGTCTGCCATGGCGAAGCCGGTATTTGCGGAAATGTTTATCCCTGCGGTAGGAATTATTATGCTGGTGGAATGGATGATGCGTATAGTGCGAAAGGATGAAAGTGCAGTAGGATATTTTAGGCAATGTCTGGCGATGCTCTTATGTTCGATTCCTGCTTTAATGTATATTTTGGCACAATTTTTGGCGTTTTTCGGCGGGAGTGAACAGGAAAGCAGTTCGCTTATTTTTACAAAATGGATGGAAGTTTGGAGCATGTATTCCGAAAATATTGTTCTTTCCATCATATTGGGGATGGCATTTCCCGTTTTTATGATTCTGATAGACGGACGCTTTTTTGCAAAGACCGACATGGGAAGACTGGCTTTGGCAGGGTATGCAGTAGGACTTTTGGAGGCAGCGATATTAGGAGAAGGAGGGGACAGACTGAGCCATGGAAATTTCCTCTGGCCTATGATGTGTGGTATGCAGTTGGTTTGGGTGGTTGCTACGCTGAGATTTGCGGAATTGGAAAAAAATCAGGCAGATACAAAGGTTAAGAGAGTTTTGCTGGATTTTGCCTGGGTATTGTTCGGTTTACATATTCTGTGCGGATTTATGTATATCAGGGAAATAATCGTTTCCTGAGTGCGGAGGACAATATGAAACAGAATTCATTTTACCTCTTGCTTTTTTGAGGCACCGTGCTACAATGAATCATATGGAAGCATAGCTCAGCCGGGATGAGCGTTCGCCTCACACGCGAAAGGTCAGGGGTTCGAGCCCCCTTGCTTCCATTTTTTGTTGCAATTTTTACGGTTTGCCATGAAAAGAAGTAATTTTTTTTGCAAACCCTCCGAAATATATGATATAATAAGCGCATAGGAAAACCAAGAGACGCCGAAGGTGGCATTTGGTTTTCATGCGCTATTAACGAACGGACAGGAGAGCATCGAAGATGCGGGTACAGGGAGGTACCAATATGAGTATTAATATTCAGGCAAAGACAGACGTTTCTTACTTGTTTTCCAGCCTTGGCAGCGGGGCTTCAGGCGTAGCGGGCAGTAATTTCTTAAGCGACTATGCAAGTATCAAGAATGGCAGCTATGCCAAGCTGATGAAGGCATATTACAGCGAAAATGCAAGCGACTCCGTGAAAACTGTTGCAAAGAACAGCAAAGCGGCTTCCACTGCGCTGTCTTCCGAGGAATCCAAAGCATACGCCAAGGTGCAGACCAATACCGATGCATTGAAGGAATCGGCAGATGCCCTTTTGGGCAAATCCCTGTTTGAGAAAAAGGACATTACTACCAAAGATGAAAACGGTGTGGAAAGTACCGTGAGGGATTACGATAAGAATGCAATTTATGAAGTGGTAAACAATTTTGTAAATGACTACAATTCGGTGATGAAGGCTGTGACGGATACGGATGACAGTACGGTTTCCCGGCGCGTGACAAGTTTGACAAATGAAACTGTCAGCAATCAGAAAGCATTGAACCGTCTGGGAATCACCATGAATCTTGACGGCACATTATCTTTGAATAAAGAAACCTTTATGAATGCGGATATGTCTAAAGCAAAGAGCCTGTTTAACGGAAACGGGTCCTATGCTTATCAGGTATCGGCGCAGGCATCCCTGATAAATTATGCGGCGGATAATGCCATAACCAAGGGGAGCTCTTACGGCGTGAATGGTGCTTACAGTTCCGGCTTCAGCAGCGGAAATCTGTTTAATGGATATTTTTAAAATTATTCAAAAAACTTAAAAAATTTCTATTGACAATTTTGGACGAATCAGATAGAATATGATTTGTTCGCAGGAATGGCGGAATTGGCAGACGCGCACGGTTCAGGTCCGTGTGGTAGCAATACCATGAGAGTTCAAGTCTCTTTTCCTGCATGATAAATGCGTTGGACGAAAGTTCAGCGCATTTTTGTATTGGATAAAAGCAGCGGGACGGTCTAATGACAGATTAACAGGATGAATTGGTTATTCCGGAAACGTTTCGGGTATTGTATAGGGAATAGGGTATTTGTTATAATTTGTATATATCAGGTCGGAAGGACAGGGTGAAGCGATACTGATATGAAGTCAAGACAGCTCCGAAAGACAGGAAAAACCTGTCCGGGAGAAAGAGGCAGAAAGGTTGGAAAACCTATGGATAGAAAGGAAAATAAGGAAAAGAACGGGCGCAGAGATTGGTATAAGCTGGATTTATCGGCAATCGTTTACCCCACACTTCAAAGAAGAGATTTCTCTTCGGTATATAGATTATCGGTTGTGCTGAAGGAGGAAATCAAGCCTGACATACTGCAAAAGGCATTGGACTTGACACTTCCCAGATTTCCGACCTACAAGGCAGCTATCCGGAAAGGACTGTTCTGGCGGTATCTGGAACCCAATGACCGTCCGGGGCCTTTTGTTCGGGAGGATGTAAAAAATCCATGCCAGCCCATGCATTTTAAGGCAGACAACAGATATCTGGTGCGGGTTTACTATTTCCGCAATCGTATTTCACTGGAGGCTCACCACAGTCTGGGAGACGGCACGGGAGGCATGTGTGTGTTACAGACTCTGACCGCAACATATTTGAGGCTGCTGGGTCATACAGAGATTGAAAACGGGGGGTTCGTGTTGGACATCAATCAGGCTCCGGCAGAGGGTGAACTGGAGGATGCCTATATGCGTTATGCCAATGCAAAGGTCTGCCCGCCAAGACTTCAGGAGAAGGCATACCGGGTGAGAGGGACGGCGGAACCCTTCTATACACTCAATATTATCGATGGAATTATGTCAGTGTCGGAAGTCATGGCAGTGGCAAAAAAATACAATGCCACAATCACGGAATACTTAAATGCCGTGCTACTTCAGGCACTTTTGAAAAAGCAGTTGGAGGAGCCTCATATGCGGCTTCGCCCGGTGAAAATTGCGATGCCTGTGAACCTGCGGCGTTTTTTCCCGTCCATTACGTTGCGCAATTTTATCACCATGATTTATCCCGGTATAGACCCGCGGCTGGGAGACTATACTTTTGAGGAAATCGTAGCGCAGGTGCACAATTACATGCACTATTACATTAATGAAAAGCTTCTTCGGGGCGATATTACAACCAATGCGGCAACCCAGAGAAATCCTGCCATCCGTGTGGTACCGTTGTTTATCAAGGATTTTGTGGTAAAAACCTTTTATACAAAGGTACAGGACAGAAATTCTTCCGCGGGCCTGACCAATATGGGAGCATTGAAGGTGCCGGAAGGGATGAAGCCTTATATTGAAAGATTTGATATTTATATGGGGCAGCCGTTTTCAAGAAGAACCAACTGCGCCATCATCAGTTTTGAGGATATTCTGACGGTTAATTTTGCCAGCAGTATTATTGAGGCGGATGTGGAACGGTATTTTTTCCGTAAACTGGTACAGGATGGTATTCATGTAAAAATCGAGAGTAATCGAGGAAAGGTGGAGGAGTAGAATGTCATATTGTGTAAACTGCGGTGTGGAACTGGATGCTTCTGCAAAGGAATGTCCTCTGTGCAATACGCCTGTCTTAAATCCAAAAGAGCTGGAAAAGGTGGCACGGGCCGTGCCTCCCTTCCCGACGGAAAAGGGAACCGTTGAGCCGGTGAAAAGAAAGGACCTTGGAATTCTGGTCTCCATGGTGGTATTGGCTACAGCTGTTACCTGCGGAATCCTGAACGGTTTTGTTTTTCGGGGAAATTTGTGGTCCCTTGCTGTAATCGGTGTCTGCATCATTTTGTGGGTAATTCTGATACCGGCGGTAATCTATACAAAGCAACCGGTGTATGTGTCGCTTTTGTTTGACGGATTGGCAGTGGTGGCTTACCTGTATATGCTGACCTTTCTTAGCGGTACGAACCGCTGGTTTTTCGGCTTGGGAGTCCCTATCACGGTTTTGGTAACTGTCATAGCAGAATGTTTTACCTTATGTGTCCGCAAACTACCCAGATCTTTTTTAACGGTTGCGCTATATCTGTTTACGGCAATCGGACTTTTATGCGGAGGCTTGGAAATACTGATTGACAGATATGTCAGCGGTACAATTATGTTAAGCTGGTCTGCAGTGGTTCTGACAGTAACGGTTATTCTGGACATTGCTGTCATTACGATGCTGTCCCGCAGAAGGCTCCGCAACGCAGTACGCAGGAGGCTGCACTTTTAGAAACGATTTTGCACCGGAGGATTAGAATGGGAAAAATAAGCAAGAGAAATCAAAATTTGATGAACCTGATTAAGAGAGTTCACGGTCTTGTTGAAAACCCTGACTTGGAAAAACACAGACAGTCACAGGATGCAATCGGTTCCATTCTGGGGAATACAAAGGCAATCAATTACCGTGAAATCAATATAGAGGGTATGTACGCGGAATGGGTCAGCGTCAACAGAGCACATATGAAGAAATATGTGATTCTGCACTGCCATGGCGGTGGTTACTCCACAGGGAGCAGCCTGTACGCAAGAACACTGACTTCAAAACTGGCAGAATCCACCTCCATGGATGTACTTTGCTTTGACTATCGTCTGGCACCGGAGCATCCTTATCCGGCAGCAACCGAGGATGCCATGAAAGCTTGGAATTACCTGATGCTGTCAGGTTACGGCGCAAGAGATGTGATTCTGACCGGAGATTCAGCCGGAGGGAATCTGGCATTGTCACTTGTGCTGAAGCTGAAGGAGGAGGGAAGAATTCTGCCCAGAGGGCTTGTCCTCATGTCCCCGTGGACCGATTTGACTTCCTCGGGAAAATCGTTTACCACCAAGGCGGAACTGGATCCTGTTTTGGACAGTGCATATATTGACAGGATGATTCATGCATATGCGGAAGGACAGAATTTAAAAAATCCTTTTATCTCACCGCTGTTTGGAAATTTTGATGGTTTTCCGCCGACTTACATTCAGGTGGGAGAAAATGAAATTCTGTTGAGTGATTCGCTTCGCCTGCATCAGAACCTGGTGGATGCCAATGTGTCGGTGAAAATGGATACATATCCGGGAATGTGGCATGTTTTTCAAATGTCTCCTGTGAAGGCAGCCAGAGAAGCTATGGATAAGAATGCTGAATTTATTTATGATATTTGCGGATAGAAAAAAGGAAAATCGGGACAGGTGCAGAATATATTAATAGGAGAATGGTTTCGCTTACGACTTTTACGGTCAGAAAAGGAGCAAACATGACAATCAGAGAGAGCTTGGAGCTGAGAGAAAAGGAGTATTTAAGCCCGTATGCATCATTGAACATGGCATCAAAGGGCAGATTGAAGCCGGAGGTTGAGTGTGATATCCGACCGGCTTTCCAACGCGACAGAGACAAGATACTGCACTGTAAGGCGTTCCGCAGATTAAAAGATAAGACGCAGGTATTTCTGTCACCGGAGGGAGACCATTACCGTACCAGACTTACCCATACTTTGGAAGTATCCCAGAATGCCAGAACCATTGCGAAAGCATTGAAACTGAATGAGGATTTGGTGGAGGCGATTGCACTGGGACATGATTTGGGACATACTCCCTTCGGACACGCAGGGGAGAGAGCTTTAAACAGAGTGTGTCCTATCGGCTTTGAACACAGCCAGCAGAGTCTGCGCACCGTGGACAGACTGGAGAGAGGCGGTCAGGGATTGAATCTTACCTTTGAGGTCCGGGACGGTATTTTGAACCATCAGACCATCGGCAAACCCCATACACTGGAGGGGAAGGTTGTGAGACTGTCGGACAAGATTTCTTATATTCATCATGATATGGACGATGCGGTACGTGCCGGTATTTTAAAGGAGGAGGATGTCCCCAAGGAAATCCGGGATGTCATCGGTTGTACTCCCAGCGAAAGACTGGACCATTTTGTACATGATATCGTGACCAACAGCATGGGAAAGAATGACATTTGTATGTCGGAGCCTATTGCGGATGCGATGAAAAAGATGAGACAGTTTATGTTTGAGAATGTATATCAGAATCCGGTGGCAAAAAGTGAGGAAGGTAAAGCAGAGATGCTCATGGAAACTCTGTATTCCCATTTCATGAAAAATATAGACGATCTGCCGGAGGAGTTTTTGAATCTGCTTTCCGAAGGAGAACCCAGAGAGCAGGTAATCTGTGACTATGTGGGTGCTATGACGGATCGGTTTGCCATTGCGGTATATGAGGAAATATACATACCCAAATCATGGACTTTATAGAAGAGAGGTAACAATGTATTACCCGGAAGAAGTAGTGGAAGAAGTCAGAGCGAAAAATGATATAGTGGATGTTGTGTCCGGGTATGTGAAACTGCAGAAGAAGGGCGGAAATTACTGGGCATGCTGTCCGTTTCACGGCGAGAAAACCCCTTCGTTTTCCGTATCCGGGAGCAAGCAGATGTATCATTGCTTCGGCTGCGGCGTCAGCGGCAATGTATATACCTTTGTCATGAAGTATGAGAATTATACATTTCCCGAGGCAGTCAGAATGCTGGCAGAGCGTGCCGGAGTGAAACTTCCGGAGGTGGAGTATTCGGAAGAACAGAAGGCAAGAGCAAGCAGAAGGGCAAGGCTTTTGGAGGTTAATAAAGAGGCGGCAAAATTCTTTTATTTTCAGTTGCGTTCTCCTCACGGAACCACAGGCTATCAGTATCTGCAGAAGAGAGAGCTTACCGATGAGACGATGCATAGGTTCGGTTTGGGGTATGCCGGAAAGAATGGCGCGGAACTGGTACAGTATCTGAGAAGTAAAGGCTTTGAGGATGATTTGATAAAGGAAGCCGGATTGGCTAATTTTTCGGAACGTCACGGACTGGTCAGCCAGTTTTGGAACAGAGTTATGTTTCCCATTCAGGATGCCAACAACAGAGTTATCGGCTTCGGCGGACGCGTCATGGGAGACGGTGAACCAAAATATCTGAACTCACCGGAAACGCCGGTGTTCGACAAAAGAAGAAATCTTTACGGATTGAATTTTGCCAGAACGGCACGCAGCGGGAATATTATTCTCTGCGAAGGTTATATGGATGTTATTGCCATGCATCAGGCAGGATTTACCCAGGCGGTTGCTTCTCTTGGAACCGCATTTACTCCGGAACAGGCGAACCTGTTGAAGAGATATACCGACAATGTCCTTTTGGCCTACGACAGCGACGGTGCCGGTGTTAAGGCGGCCTTGCGCGGTATAGGCATATTGCGGGAAGCAGGACTGACCGGGAAGGTTATCAATATGAAGCCCTACAAGGATCCGGACGAATTCATGAAGGCTTTGGGCAGGGAGGCTTTTCAGGAGCGCATCAACCGGGCGGAAAACAGCTTTTTCTTTGAAATCAGGATTCTGGAAAGCCAGTATGATATGAGCGATCCGGAGTCCAAAACAAAATTTCATCGTGAAATTGCAAAGAAGCTTTGTGAATTTACCGAGGATGTTGAGAGAGACAATTATCTACAGGCTATTGCGGAGAAATATTTTATCGGCATAGAAAATCTAAGGAAACTTGTGACAACCTACGCCGCACAGACGGGGCTTGCAAAGCCAGTGGAACGGCCGAAATCAGGAATTCAACAGAAGAACAAGCCTGAAGAAAGTGCAAAAAAGTCCCAAAGACTGTTAATTACATGGATAACGGACGAGCCTTCGGTTTATGGAAAAATACGAAAATACATTACACCGGATGACTTTACGGAAGAACTTTACCGTAAGGTGGCAGAGCGTTTGTTTGCAGATATGGACGCCGGAAATTTCAATCCTGCGGGAATCATCAGCACATTTGAGGACGAGGAGGAGCAGCATGAAGCTGCCGAGCTATTTAATACCAATCTACCGGAACTTGGAACGAAGCAGGAGCGCGAAAAGGCATTGCACGACATTCTGCTGGCGGTAAAGAAGAGCAGCTACGAATATTTTTCGACCAGATTGGGAAGTGATGTAAACGCATTGAATCAGGTAATTGAAGGAAAGAAAGCACTGGAAGAGTTGGCAAAACTGCATATTTCCCTGGATTAAGGTAAAAAATAGGGAGGTATCTCCCGAAGGAAGGATGGAATTACTACAATGGATGAAAACACACAGGCAAGGTTTGATGAGAAGATCAAGGAGCTTTTAGCGGCTGCCAAAAAAAAGAAAAATGTGCTGGAGTATCAGGAAATCAGTGACTTTTTTGCGGACATGCCTTTGGAAGAGGAACAGTTCGAGAAGATACTGGAGGTGCTGGACCAAAATAATGTGGACGTTCTTCGTATCACGGATGAGGATGATGTGGATGACGAGGAAATCATGCTCACCGAAGAGGATGAAGTTGACGTTGAAAATATTGATCTTACCGTACCTGACGGAATCAGTATTGAAGATCCGGTGCGCATGTATCTGAAGGAAATCGGTAAAGTTCCGCTGCTGTCTGCAGAGGAAGAAATTGAACTGGCCAAGAGAATGGAATTGGGAGATCAGGAGGCCAAAAAGCGCCTTGCTGAGGCGAACTTACGTCTGGTTGTCAGTATCGCAAAGCGGTATGTGGGACGCGGTATGCTGTTTTTGGATTTGATTCAGGAGGGTAATCTGGGATTAATTAAGGCAGTGGAAAAGTTTGACTACCGCAAGGGATATAAGTTTTCCACCTATGCCACATGGTGGATTCGCCAGGCGATTACCAGAGCCATTGCCGACCAGGCAAGAACGATTCGTATACCGGTACACATGGTTGAGACCATCAATAAATTAATCCGTGTCAGCAGACAGCTTTTGCAGGAGCTGGGACGTGAACCCTCTCCCGAAGAGATAGCCGAGGAGATGAATATGCCGGTGGACCGTGTGCGTGAAATTTTGAAAATCAGCCAGGAGCCGGTTTCCCTTGAGACACCCATCGGTGAGGAGGAGGACAGTCATCTGGGTGATTTTATTCAGGATGACAATGTGCCTGTGCCCGCGGATGCCGCAGCTTTTACCCTGTTGAAGGAACAGCTTGTGGAGGTCCTGGGAACATTGACGGAGAGAGAGCAGAAGGTACTGCGTCTCAGATTCGGTTTGGACGACGGGCGTGCGCGTACTCTGGAGGAAGTGGGTAAGGAGTTTAATGTTACCCGTGAACGTATCAGACAGATTGAAGCGAAAGCACTTCGTAAACTGCGCCATCCCAGCCGCAGCAGAAAACTGAAGGATTATCTGGATTGATGAAGAACAGAGAGATTGTGTTGTCCGAGCGGCTTCAGATGCTGGCTGAAATGGTGACACCGGGGTACCGTGTGGCTGATATAGGGTGTGACCACGGCTTCCTGTCCATTTATCTGGTACAGAAGGGGATCAGTCCGCATGTGTTGGCGATGGATGTGAGGAAAGGTCCTCTGGCGGCGGCGACAGAACATGTAGAGAACAGCGGGCTGGGCGCATACATAGAAACCAGATTGTCAGACGGTATGTGCGGCATGCGGGATGATGAAGCGGAAACCGTTGTCTGTGCCGGAATGGGCGGCAGGCTGATGGAAAAGATTCTGACGGAGAGCATGGATAAGGCAAAAGCGTTGAAGGAGCTGATTTTGCAGCCGCAGTCAGAATTGAGGGAATTTCGTGCTTTTTTGCGCAGAATGGGATTTCGGATTACGGATGAGAGCGCAGTGTATGAGGAAGGTAAGTTTTATTTTGCCATGAAAGCTGTGTACACCGGGGAAGAGATCGGTGTCGAAGCAAAGGCAGATATCAATGAGCAGAACATTTTGGATGAATTCGGGGAATTGCTGTTATGCCGCAGGAATCCTGTGCTGAAGCAATATCTTATGTTTCGACGGAATGTATTATCTCAGCTTTTGGAGAAACTGCTTGGGGAAAATACCGGGAGAGCTTCCGCCAGACTTGCGGAAGTCAGACAGGAGTTAACAGAAATTGAAACGGCATTATGCCGGTATGCGTGAAAGCAGCCGGAAAATGCGGAAAGAGAAGGTGAATATGGTTACTGTTACAATACATGGGGAAAAACGGGAATTTGCACAGGGAACGTCCTATGAGACAATAGCGGCAGATTATCAGAAGAATTATGACGGAATGATTGCCGTTGTCACAGTGAACGGTAAAATCCGTGAATTGTTTAAGAAGGTGACAAAGGACTGTACGGTGGATTTCTTTACCGTCAAGGATGATGTTGGCTATAAAACCTATGTCAGAACGGCAACTATGCTGTTTTTGAAGGGGATTTATGATGTGTTCGGAGCAGATGCCGCGCAGAAAAGCTGTGTGGAGTTTGCCATCGGACATGGGTACTATGTGAATGTTGCGGGAATGGTACCGGTAGATAAGGAGAGTGCGGAAAGAATCAAGGCACGTATGCAGGAACTGGTGGAGAAAAAGACTCCTTTCATGAAGCGTTCTTATCCCTTAGAGGACGCCATGGAACTGTTCCGCAACAAGGGCATGACAGACAAGGAAAAGCTGTTTCGCTATCGCATGAGTTCAACGGTTAATATTTACGAAATCGACGGATATTATGATTATTATTACGGATATATGCTGCCCAATGCCGGGTATGTGAAATGGTTTGATGTAATTCCCTATGAGGATGGCTTTATGCTGCTTCTTCCCACGAAAAAAAGTCCGACCACAGTGGCCCCCTTTGATAATCGGAGAAAGCTGTTTGAAACCATGGAGGCTTCTGAGAACTGGGGAAGAAAAGCAGGAATTGAGACGGTAGGCGATTTGAACGACCAGATATGCAACGGTTCCATGAGTGAACTGATTTTGGTGCAGGAAGCAGAGCAGGAGAGAAAAATCGGCGAGATTGCAAAGGAGATTGTCAGCCGGGGAAATGTAAAATTTGTAATGATTGCCGGACCTTCGTCCTCGGGTAAAACCAGTTTTTCCCACCGGCTTTCCATCCAGTTGAGAACACTCGGTAAGGTGCCCCATCCCATTGCGGTGGATGATTATTTTGTAAACCGTGAGTTGACCCCCAGAGATGAAAACGGAGACTATAACTTTGAGTGTCTGGAAGCAATCGATGTGAAGCAGTTTAACGAGGATATGACCAAGCTGCTTGCCGGGGAGCGGGTGGAATTGCCGACATTTAACTTCAAAACAGGACAAAGGGAATACAGAGGTAATTATAAGCAGCTGGGTAAGGACGACATTTTGGTGATTGAGGGAATTCACGGATTGAATGAGAAGCTGTCTTATGCTTTGCCCAATGAGAGCAAGTTTAAGATATATATCAGCGCACTTACAACGTTGAATATTGACGGACACAACAGAATTCCCACCACCGACGGAAGACTGCTGCGCAGAATGGTGAGGGATGCGCGGACGCGGGGAGCCAGTGCGCAGAGGACAATTCAAATGTGGCCTTCTGTCAGAAAGGGTGAGGAGGAGAATATCTTCCCGTTCCAGGAGGGAGCGGATGCCATGTTCAATTCTGCCCAGATTTATGAACTGGCTGTATTGAAAACCTTTGCGGAACCTCTGTTGTTCCAGATTCCCAAGGATGTCCCGGAATATTATGAGGCAAAGCGTCTGCTGAAATTTTTAGACTACTTCCTGTGTGTACCCAGTGAGAGTCTGCCTAATAATTCAATTTGCAGAGAGTTTGTGGGCGGAAGCTGTTTTAACGTATAGGACAGTGAATAGTAAGTGAATGGAGGATAATACAGTGGGAGCTAATCGAAAGGAAGGCTCCGAAAAGAATTGGAATACCGGATTGAGTACGGCTGCAAATGTAGTAGTGAAGTTTACGGGAGGATGTATTTTTGCATTCCTGGTGTGGTATGCATTAAAGTATACCTGGTATGTATTGCCGGAGGGTCGGGAGATTCCTGTGGAAATAGAAGACAGTGTCCGGAAAAACGTACTTAGTGCCGGACTTGCACTGTTATTTGTGACAGTACTTTTGTTTTCAGAGAGAAAGATTTCGGAGAGGGCACAGCGACTGGTGTCCGGAATTTCTGCCCTGGCAGCAGTTCTTTGGATTGGAGGGCTAAGTTTCTGGTGGGTCAATTCTGCAGTCAGGGTACCAAACGGAGACTGTGCTTTTGTCTACGGAGGAGCATCTTACTTTTTAGAGGGTAAATTTTCCTTTTTGGAAGGTACGGGCGGGTACTGTTCCATGTATCCTCATCAGCTGGGGCTCATTGCACTGACGGAGCTGTTGTTTCTGGTGGTAGGTACCTATCATTTTCAGGCATTTCAACTGATGTGTGTTCTGTTTGCCATGGGAATTGTTTTTGCGGGTTATCTTGTTTTAAGGGAAATCACGGTCAGCATGTCCGCCGCCGTGTTTTATTCAGTTCTGATCAGCGGTTGCCTTCCTCTTGCATTTTATACCGGCTGGGTATACGGAGATATTCCGAGTGTTTTTTTTGCCGTTATGGCGGTCTGGATGTTACTTCGGTATCAACGGAGCAGAAGATGGGGCTGGTTGGCGGGAATGGTTTTCATGGTTACCATGGCAATGCTCAACAGAAAGAATACCATGATATTGGTTGTGGCGTTGTGCCTGACGGTACTGGTATCCATGTTGAGAAAACGTGACTTCAAATTGTTTTTTGCAACTTTTCTCTGCATTCTGATTCCCTGGATTTCTTACATGGGAATCTACAAGATGTATGAGATCCGCTCGGGTTATGAACATTTTCCCGGAATACCGACTGTCACATGGATTGATATGGGTCTTCATGAGGTAGATGGCGTTTGTGGTTGGTATGATAACTCTGCGAAGGAATTATTTTATGCGGCGGGACAGGATGCAGAGTTGACAGAGATCCTCTCAAAGCAGAGAATTGCGGAAAGATGGCAGGAACTTTCGGATAATCCTTCCGATGCGGTTCAATTCTTTAAAAGAAAAGTTTTATCTCAATGGAATACACCACTGTATCAATCTCTGTATTTTGGAACAATGTATGAGGAGGAAGATATTCCCGATCCGGATTCTTTGGTATCTAAAATTGGGAAGGAATACTATACAACAGTGCGTTCCTTCTGTGACAGACTGCAGTTTGTGGTATATTTTGGAATGCTTTGCTATTTCCTCATCGGAATCAGAAAAAACAGCGATATATTGCAGAATGTAACGGCAGTTACCGTTATCGGCGGATTTTTGTTCAGCATTATGTGGGAAGCGAAGGCAAGATATATTCTCCCTTACTATATTTTTATGTTTCCCTATGCAGCTATCGGTTACCTGCAGTTGGCACAGACGATAATTGCATTGCTCGGAAGAAAATCTTGCTTTTTAAGAAAAGGCAGGATATAATGAATACCTCGGTAAGTAAAACAGACGGTCGCGGCTGCGGCTGACGCTTTTGCGGCAGCAGGCAGGTGAGGAAAGTCCGGGCTTCACAGGGCAGGATGCCGGATAACGTCCGGTGGAGGTGACTCCAAGGCCAGTGCAACAGAAATATACCGCCGGCTTGTTTTATACAATCCGGTAAGGGTGGAAAGGCAGCTTAAGAGACTACCGTCCGTCCGGTAACAGACGGAGCCATGTAAACCCCATCCGAAGCAAGACCAAACAGAAAGCAACAGGCTTGCCCGGCCTGCTTTCAGGTGGGTCGCTTGATGCGACTGGTAACAGTCGTACTAGATAGATGACCGTTCAACGACATAACCCGGCTTATCGTTTTGCTTATCATTTTAAGACCACCCTTGGGTGGTCTGTTTCATTTGCAGCTACTGACGAGCCGGATTCGAACGGTCCGGTCACGGGTAACGATGAAGGCAGGCAGATGAAACAAAAGTGTAATTGTTTGATTGGCGGAATAAAATGGAGATGACATTGAGGAGAATACTATTTTTGGCAGCAGTATGCTTTTTGTTCCTTTCCGGTTGCGGAAAAGAAGAGAGCAAAGAGGACTCATCAAAGAAGAATCCGGGTTTGGAGGAAATGGAACTTCTTCGGTTTGAGAATCCGGAAAATGAAAATCTGGCAGATATGCTGCAACAGAACGGCAGCGGTATGATGGTTCAGATAGGAGCCGGAAGTCAGCTGGGAAGCGGTGTGATATACGGAACCGAAAAGGGTGAAATACTGATTCTTACCGCAGCCCATGTGTTGGAGGAAGCGGAGGGTTCCGTACGCGTTACTTTCTCAGATGGATTTAGCGTGGCATGTGATACTTTTTCCGGATTTGAACTTGCAGATGTGGGCCTGGTCCGGGTGGACGGTACCGGGATACCGGAGGAAAATCTGTCTCATTATCTGAAAGTCTGTGTGGACAAGGAGAGCTTTGACGCGGTAAAACCGGGAGACGGCTGTATTGTCATGGGGAGCAGAACCGGTGTTGCAGCGGATGCCTACGAGGGAACGATACTGGATAACTGGATATATATGGATGACTATGCGCAGTATATGATTTGGGTAAAAGCAGAAGCCAAGCCGGGAATGTCCGGCGGAGGGCTTTTTGACTCCGAGGGACATTTTTTGGGGATTTTGTCAGGAGAAAACGAGGACGGTGAGATTGCGGCGGTGCCTTTAAGTCTGATTTTGGTGGAGATGAATTGATGCCATGTTATGGCTGAACTGTTTTTATAGAAGTTTTAGAGTTGTATTCTTGACAAGCTTTTCAATATGTTAGACAATATAAGTTAGTGCAAACGGGTGAATCAGCCCGAAGAAAGGATGGATAGAAATGACAAAAATAGATGTGTTTTCCGGTTTTTTGGGAGCAGGAAAGACAACGCTGATAAAGAAATTGTTAAAGGAAGCACTGGACGGAAGCAAAACCGTACTCATTGAAAATGAGTTTGGCGAAATCGGCATTGACGGTGGCTTTCTGAAGGAAGCAGGCATTGAGATTAAGGAGATGAACTCCGGATGCATCTGCTGCTCGCTGGTCGGAGATTTCGGTACTTCTCTGAAGGAGGTTATTGAGACTTATGCACCTGAGAGGATTTTGATTGAGCCCTCCGGAGTGGGAAAGCTTTCCGACGTCTTAAAAGCGGTGGAAAATGTAGCAGCCGATTTGAATGTACAGGTAAACAGTGCGGTCGCTGTTGTGGATGCTTCCAAGGCAAAGATGTATATCAAGAATTTCGGTGAGTTCTTTATTAACCAGATAGAATTTGCAGGAACCATTATTTTAAGCAGGACAGATAAGGTCAATGAAGCAAAGCTGGAGGAGTGTGTAAAATTAATTCGTGAACACAACGCGAAGGCAACCATAATTACCACGCCCCTGGATCAGCTGGACGGAAAGGATATTCTGGAAACCATTGAGGGTGCAGATACTCTGGATGAAATGATGCGTGAGATGATGGAGCATCTTCACGAGGAAGATGAGCACGAGCATCACCATCACCACCACGATGAGGATGAGGATGGGCATGAGCACCATCACGATGATGACGAGGATGAGGACGAGCATTGCTGCTGTCACCACCATCATCACGACGATGATGACGAGGATGAGCATGGACATCACCATCATCACGACCATGACTGCGGATGCGGGCATGATCATCATCACCATCATGCGGACGAAGTGTTTACCAGTTGGGGCAAGGAGACTCCCACTAAATTTACCGCAGAGCGGATTGAAAGCATCCTGACAGCTTTGGACAGCGGAGAGTACGGCGCAATTCTGCGTGCAAAGGGAATGGTTCCCGCAGAAGACGGCACATGGATTTACTATGACTATGTTCCGGAGGAGCATGATATCAGAACAGGAAAGCCGGAAGTGACAGGAAAGATTTGCGTAATCGGTGCTGATTTGAAAGAGGAAAAACTGGAAGAGTTGTTCCGCTGATAATGTGAGTAGCAAGCCGCGAATACGGCAGAATGAGAGGAAATATGAAACCCGTATATGTAATTAACGGTTTTCTGGAAAGCGGGAAGACCGAATTTATCAGTTTTACACTGGCGCAGCCCTATTTTCAGATAAAAGGAAAGACACTCTTACTTCTTTGCGAGGAGGGAGAGAACGAGTATGATGAGGCACTTTTAAAAAAGAGCCGTACCGAGATTGAACTGATTGAAGAGGAATCCGATTTTACGCCCGAAAACCTGACAAATCTGGAGAAGAAGCATAAGCCGGAAAGAATCATTATCGAGTATAACGGTATGTGGAACTACAAGAACGCAAAACTACCCTGGTACTGGAAGATTGAGCAACAGATTACCACTATCGACGGTTCTACATTCCCCATGTACTACACCAACATGCGCTCTCTGTTGGCGGAGATGATTCGCGGTTCTGAAATGATTATTTTCAACCGTTGTGATACCGTTCGTGATCAGCTGAATACTTACAAGAGAAATATTAAGGCAGTTAATGCGCAGGCTGATGTAATCTTCGAGGATGCAAACGGTGAGATTGATGAGATTTTTGAGGAAGATCTTCCTTATGACCTGAATCAGGAAACCATTGTGCTGGATAATCAGGGGTACGGAATCTGGTATCTGGATGCAATGGACCATCTGGAGCGCTATATCGGCAAGAAGCTCCAGTTTGTGGCAATGGTATTAAAACCTGAAAATTTTCCGGATGGTTATTTTGTCCCGGGACGTATGGCGATGACCTGTTGTGCGGAGGATATGGCATTTCTGGGATACGCCTGCGAATTTGCGGGGGCAGGAGCACTGAGACAGAAGGAATGGGTCAAGGTGACGGCTACCGTATCAAAGGAGTATTGGGAAGATTATAAAGGAGAGGGACCTATCCTGCATGCGGTGAGCGTGGAAAAAACGAAAGCGCCCAAGGATGAGGTCATCAGTTTTACATAACTTATGGCACAGGACAATGAAAAGGAACTGCAGCAATTAAAGAACAGATTTCATGATTTGGCAGACAGATCTTTTTCACAGGGAGTTTTTACCTTCACCGGTTTTTTGGGATTGAGTGAACAGGACATCTTCTGGAAGGAAGAGCCGAATCTGAAGTATGCAGGCTATTCCCTGTATGGTGGCTGTGACGGTGCAGACAGAGTTGTGGTGCGCTTTGGAAACAGTGACGAACTTGGATATGAGGTGCCGTTTCCCATCGTCTGTCTGCATATCAAACCTTTGATGCAAAAGTTCGCGGATGAGCTGTCGCATCGGGATTTCCTCGGGGCTCTGATGAATCTGGGAATTGACAGAAGTACTGTAGGCGATATAAAGGTAGGTGAAAAGCAAGCCTACCTTTTTTGTCTGGATTCTATTGCAGAATTTATCTGTGATAATCTGGAGCAGATTAAGCATACTCATGTAAAGTGTTCTGTGGTGGCAAAGTTTGATGAACTGCCGGAGGAAGAACCGGAGACACTGAATATTCAGGTACAGTCTCTGCGCGTTGACGCTGTGTTGGCTAAGGTTTATAATATGTCACGAGAGAAAAGTCTGGAACTGTTCAGAGCGGGAAAAGTCTACGTGAACGGAAGACTCTGCGAAAACAACTCCCGCTTGCTGAAGCCGGGAGAAACTGTCAATGCCAGAGGTTTCGGAAAATTTACCCTGAAAGGGGAAGCAAGGGAGACCAGAAAAGGCAAAATGGCAGTTGAGGCTGCGGTCTACAGATAAACGAAAGATACCTGTTTTGGGGGTGGGAGGAAAATTTATGTATCAATATAGCGCAATTCAATGGTTGTTCTTTTTTTACTTTTACTGCTTTTGCGGTTGGTGCTTTGAATCCGCTTATGTATCCATCAGAAGAAGGAAACTGACAAACAGAGGCTTTATGCGCGGGCCTTTTCTTCCGATTTACGGAAGCGGTGCCATCATGATGCTGGTAGTGTCCATGCCTTTTCAAGATAATGTTGTCCTGACCTATCTGGCGGGCTGCGTCGGCGCCACAGCACTGGAATATGTGACAGGTGTGGCGATGGAAGCGTTATTTAAGGTGAGATATTGGGACTATTCCAATCAGAAGTTTAATTTCCAGGGACATATTTGTTTGAGTTCCACGCTGGTTTGGGGCGCATTTACTGTTGTGCTCACCAGATTTATCCATGTTCCGGTTGAAAGGATGGTGCTGGCAATTCCATCCAAAGTACTGACTGTGGTAACGTTGATACTGACAGCTGTTATCTTCTCTGATTTTGCATTATCCTTTAAGGCTGCTATCGATTTGCGCAATGTACTGGATAAAATGGAGCGGGCAAAGGAAGAACTTTCCCATATCCAAAAGCGTCTGAATACGTTGATTGAGCAGAAGGAAGAGGAAATGGCAAGCCGCAAGGAAGCCTTTACCGAGAACCTGCGGGAAGAACTGGCTGAACTGAAAGCAAAGTCCAATTTCCTTCAGGAGAGACGAAATCATGCCACAGGTCTGCTGGATGTGTTCCAAAAGAATATGATTCGTTCCAATCCGGGAATGACCTCTGTAAAGTATAAGGAGTCTCTGGAGGAATTGAAGGAAAAGCTGGAAAAACTGAAGAATAAAAACAATAAAAACAACGAATAAGCGTTGTGTATTCAGAAAGCTCATTGCCTGTGGACGGTAATGGGCTTTTTTCTTAATGGTTTCTTAAAGATTTCCGCTGTTTATTGTTAAAGAATCATCTGTTACAATAATATTATCGACTTGAAGGAGAGAAAGGATATGTACAATATACTGATTTGCGATGATGAGCGGGATATCGTAAACGCACTGAAGATTTATCTGAATGACGCTAACTATACGTTGTTCGAGGCATTCAACGGAAAAGAGGCACTGAAAATAGTTCAAGAGCAGGAGATTCATCTGGTTTTGTTGGATATCATGATGCCGGAGATGGACGGTATGGAAGCTATGGTAAAGATGAGAGAGAAGAGCAATGTTCCCATTATCCTTCTTACGGCGAAATCCGAGGACTCGGATAAAATACTGGGACTGACTGTGGGAGCGGACGACTATATCACAAAACCCTTTAATCCCGTAGAAGTATCTGCCAGAGTAAAATCCCAGCTTCGCAGATATATGCAGCTGGGGGCCGGAAACAGACAGTCGGAGGTGATGCGGTGCGGCGCCATTGAAATGGATGACAGTGCAAAGAAAGTGACGCTGGACGGAGAGGAGGTTTCCCTGACTCCTACGGAGTATGATATTTTAAAGCTTTTGATGCAGCATCCGGGACAGGTATTTTCTCCTAAGGAAATCTACTGTAAAATCTGGAATGATTTGCCTTACGGAAGCGAAAATACGGTAGCGGTACATATCCGGCATTTGCGTGAAAAGCTGGAAATCAATCCCGCCGAACCAAGATATCTGAAGGTCGTCTGGGGACAGGGATATAAATGCGAGAAAATGTAGGAGCAGACAGATGTGGGAGGTATCAGGATGGAAGAACAAAGCATTGAAAAATACGGGCAAGGAACAGAGGCAGCAGAGCAACAAACAGAAGCTGGTGAACGGGTGAACAGGAGTCCGGTGAAGCAGTA
Organism: Lachnospiraceae bacterium; assembly: GCA_022769665.1. Taxonomy (GTDB): domain Bacteria; phylum Bacillota; class Clostridia; order Lachnospirales; family Lachnospiraceae; genus Acetatifactor. The sequence goes on from JALEIR010000050.1 coordinate 71,661, forward strand.
TGATATGGATGAAGAGGCCGTAGGGCGAAAAAGAAATAAGTCAAAATTTCATCTGACAGGTTCCACGGTTGCCAAGGTATTGGCCTTTTTATTACTGCTCATCAGTGCAATCGCAGGTGTGGCAGCGGCATGCGGGTGCTATATAGCGGCAGATGAAGGTATGTACATAGACAGCAAGAATGAGGTAATCGGGGACGGCCTCAGGGGGATGGCAAACAGGGAAGCGTACACTGTTCGGGATTATCTGCAAAACGGTTATGAAAAAGCGGCTTTGGAATATCTGGAAGACATTAATGCTGAGGTGGCTGTCTTGAATATTGAAGATAGATATGCCGGGGACAGCAGCGCTTTCCTCTGGCAGAGCTACGAGAAAAACAGTGCATTGTCGGATTCCGGGTTTTATTCGGATTTATATCAGGACATATATATGCCAACTTCCTTCTTTTCTGAACAAGGCAGTAACGGAGAGATGCAGGGGATAGAGAACCAGACAGAATATATTTTCCGTGTGTTCTTTGACCCGGAATTTCCCATTGAGGACGACATCAGACAGACCTATGAGAATATTATGCTGTTATACGAAATACGTTATACGGTAATCGGAGTTTTGGCAGGCAGCGTTCTGGTGTTCATTCTCTGCTTTGTTTTCCTGCTGTGTGCCGCAGGACATAAAAACGGCAGGGAGGGGATTGTACCGGGTGTATTTACAAACATTCATTTCGATGTGCTGACAGCAATTCTGGCAGCTGTGATATGTGTGGGATTTATCATTGTGGATGACGCTTTCAACTCAGGGTTGGAAGAAACCATAGGTAGCGTTGTTTTCTGCTTCCTCGGCGGAATCCTTGGGATGCTTTGGCTGATGGATTTTGCCATTCGCCTCAAGATGGGAAAATGGTGGCAGCATACACTGATTTATACCGTGCTTCGGGCAGTATGGCGTGCCGTGAAATTTTTGGCGAGAGCGATTTGGAAACTTTTGTCCGGTATGCCCATGGTAATGACTACGGTAATTGTTTATCTGGGGATTTCTATTCTGGAATTTTTGGGCTGCATCATGTTTGTGGAAGAGGAAGGTGTCGTGCTATGGGCGATTGAAAAGGTTGTGCTGTTGTTTGTTGTGTTGTATGTTGCATTGACCTGTAAGAGACTTCAGACGGCAAGCGAAAAGCTGGCGGAAGGAAAAGAGGATTACCGTGTGGATACGGGGCACATGTTCGGTGCTTTTAAGGAACACGGGGAAAACTTAAACAGTCTGGGTCAGGGAATTTCCAGGGCAGTGGCAGAGCGGATGAAGAGCGAGCACTTAAAGACGGAACTGATTACCAATGTGTCTCATGATTTAAAAACTCCTCTGACATCCATTATCAACTATGCCAACCTGATTTGTGAGGAACAGACGGATAATCCCAAAATCGGAGAATATTCCGAAGTACTGTTACGTCAGTCCAAACGATTGAAAAAACTGCTGGAGGATTTGGTGGAGGCATCCAAGGCGACCACAGGCAATCTTGAGGTAAATCCGGAGCCATGTGAGGTTGGAGTATTGTTGACTCAGGCAGCAGGGGAATATCAGCAGAGGATGGAAGAGAAGGGGCTGGAACTGAGAACCAGTCAGCCGGAGGGAACCGTCAAAATCATGGCAGACGGAAGGCATCTATGGAGAGTATTTGACAATCTGCTCAACAACATCTGCAAATATGCACAGGAAAATTCAAGAGTGTACTTATCTCTGGAACAACGGGAGGGCAAGGTGTTTATCACTTTCCGGAATATGTCCAAATATGCCCTTGACATCTCCCCGGAGGAGCTGGAGGAGCGTTTTGTCAGAGGAGATAAATCAAGACATATGGAGGGAAACGGTCTGGGACTTTCCATTGCCAAGAGCCTGACGGAACTGCAAAAGGGCACACTGGACATATATATAGACGGTGATTTGTTTAAGGTGATTCTGACCTTTGATGCACTTTGTGATTAGTTCAGACCGTGCTGCAAACGCCAGAAAGTTTTATATCAGGCTGAACAATAGTTTTTGTTTTTT
>JALEIR010000080.1 GCA_022769665.1 Lachnospiraceae bacterium
CATAATACTCACCGTCTTCGGCATAGCCTTCCTCGCCCTCGGCATAATACTCACCGTCCCCGGCATCGTCTACGCTATCCCAGTCATAATCATTTTCTTCCCAATCGCTCACGGGACGTTTTGTATGATTAAAAAGCTTCTTCATTCAACCTTATCCTTTCCGTCGGAATCTTGCAAATGCAAAAGCACTTGAAATGCAAAGTACTCAAAATTTAACAATTCTGTAGCATTATAACATTGCAATATGTGCACTTCAACCCTTAAAGAATTTATTCATAATTTCTTAAATCTTTCAAAATCTGCTTCATAAGGTAGACTTTCCCGGCACATAATAGTAAAATAAACCTAGTGAAATAAATAGAAAGCGAGAACAAAATGGAAAAGGAACAGGCTAACAATATACCCGACATCGACATCATCGACCTGGACGATAACGACACCTTTTTTGATGAGTCATCCCTCACCGGAGAAAATGATGACAGTCCGGAAAGCGATACCGAGACAGATATCAATGATGAAGATTCTAACAGCAATGCTCCGCAAAAAAAAGGCTTTCGCCTGAATATCCATGTCATTCTGTTGGCTTCGGTTTTGATTGTCATTTGTGTTGTCATTTTCCGTTTTAAAAACTGGGGCCAATTCATCAGCCAGGAGGAAATCAGGGACAATATTGAGGGAACCCTCGAAAATGAGCTGGACTTAATCTTACCGCTCACAGACGAATCCGGTCGAATTGTACCTTTAAATACCGATGACGGTCTCTCCATTGTATTTTTCGGTAATTCACCCTTGGCTGACGACCGTGATTCCGAGGATAATCTGGCCAATATGATTGGCGAAATGGCAAATGCCACGGTGTACAACTGCTCCGTGGGAAGCAGCTATCTTGCCATGGAATCTCAATCTTTCAGCACCGCCGTCCAGCCTTTGGATGCATATACACTTTATTGGATGGCTTTGCTTGCATGCAAGGCCGGAAATGACTGGATGTTTGAGGAAGCCGAGTCTGTACTTGGGGAAAATATGCCGGCCGATGCAAAAACAGCGGTAGACACCCTACGTTCCATAGACTTCAATACCGTGGATGTCATTGCCATTTTGTATGACGGTTACGATTATCTGGCGGGACATCCCATGTACAGTGACCAGAATTCCACAGACATCACACAGTTTACAGGAAACCTCGAGGCAAGCATTGATGTATTTCAAAAGAACTTTCCGCATATCCGCATTATTGTTATGTCTCCGCCCTATGCCTTTTCCAACGAACTGGACGAGAACGGCGACTATATCAGCAGCGACATTGTTCGTTACGGCTGGGATGTGCTTTCAACCTATGTCATTAAAGAATATACTTCCTGTGCTTCCAAACAGGTTACTTTTATCGATAATCTCTACGGCACCATTACAGAAGATAATGCCAAAGAGTATCTCATTGACAACCTGCATCTGAATGTGAAGGGTAGAAAAGAAATTGCCGAACGCTTCCTGTATGCCCTGAATTATTTCAACCGGGAATAAGCAGAAAATATGCCGCTTATCTAATAGATAAGCGGCACTTTTGTATTTCGATATATCACATACCCGTCCATCCTGTCGAACAGCTCCCATCCGTAGTCTTCAGGTTCTCCGAGCATTTCCTTTTCATCACTGAAAATGATATAATGACATTCCTTTCCGTTCACAAAAGGCTCCAGAGTTTCCATATCCAATACGTCCTCTTCCATCAGCTCATAAAATTCATTGAAATCACCTTCAATAACCTCTCTCCCGTATGGCATGCATACATATGGCGAATACTGGCGTACATACAACAACAACTCTCTCGGAAAGACAGCCATTACCTCTCTGCCGGGTACCACAATGGCGTCACAGAGGTGTACCACGCTGTCCGGTACATGATACATGTTTTCCGCTTTGGAATACAGGGGATTTTCATACACCGATTTTCCCGAAAAAACAATCAATAACACGGTCACCACCGCAAACAGCAGCTGCCCCTTCCCCTTTCGTTTCTCCAGGATACACGCAGCCGTATAGGCAAGCACAACAATCACCGGAAGTAACCAGCACATGCGAAAATATATCTCACTGCCCACCAAACTACAGAACAAACCTGCAAACAGCGGATTAAAATACAGCAAAAGCAAAAGTACCGGCATATATACAAAAAGGATTCTCCTGTCCTTTCTTTTTTCGAAAAGGAACAAATAAATCAGCGCTGCCAGAAACCAGATTACAGTCAGGCCGGTTCCCATATATTTTTGAAAAATCTGTATCACACTCGTCCACATATCCGCACCTTCTCAATCCAAATACAAGTAAAGCACCGCCATCAGTACAGGTACGATGCAACATGCAGCTGCCGGAAAGATCAGTTTCCATTTGCGGTAGCATACCGCCGCGCATCCGCCCCCTACCCCCAAAAGTATACAGGTCAATAGGGAACCCTGAGTACTGCAAAGACAGCCTGTCAGCATTGTCACAGCTATTAACAGCCAGTACTTTGTCCCCGGCTGTTCCTCATTCTGAAGCTTCTCAAACAGAATCAAAAACAGCAAAAACAGAAACGGTATTACAATATCCGCCAAAACAGCCTTTCCCTGTGACGTTCTCACCAGCAGAAAATTCTCTGCCGTATATAGGGACTGTCCTCCGAACATGACCAAAAGTTCCAAAAAGAGCATAAACAAAAGCTGTTTACGCCGGCTGTCCGGAAAAAGACGCTTTCCAATCAGATAAAAAATGGCATATGCCATAACAATCAATACCACCGGCAGCACAACCTGAGCCAGAACTGCCGCATGTATACCGGAGACCCTCGACAGCATTGCTATCCATATCGGGAAAGGCGCCAGTGCGTGCCGTGCATCCAACCCGGTAGTCCCTCCCGTGTAAGGTAATATTTCGTACATGGTGCCGGATTCCGTAGTGATGGAAGAAATAGCTACATAAAAAGCATCATCCCCTTCCTCATAAGCCAGAACCACAGCCAACACAAGCTGTATTCCCAGCAACAGAAGCACCGCAACCAAAAGAAGCCGGGCAATCATATCCCTGTCCGTGTCCTTTTCCCTCACCAGATATACACGCCATTCCTTTGCGCACCTTTTTACAAACAGGGCAAGAGAAAACAGAAGCATCGCCGCAACAAACACACCGTACATTCCGATGACATTGGCAAAACTGTTCTCCCGCGGCAACAAAATCATCGGTACACATATCGCCTGAAAGCCTGCCCAAAGGCAAAACTGTCCGCTTACCCAACGAAAAGGAAGGCTGCCTCTCCCGTCCACCCTTGCAAAAATACCGCCAACAAATATCGGAAGGACATATAAAATCAGAAATAAAATCACTGCCTGCAACAGCATGGAATCATCTCCTTTCCGACGTACTTATTCCGCCTGCTTTTTTGTCATGAGGCACAGTACATCTCCATGGACTCCCTGTCCCCTCCAGCCCGGGCTCTCGGGAACAAAACCATAAATTTCTTCCATGACCTTTAAAGTATGATCTATATCTACCTCATCCGCTTTTATCAACAGTGCAACCTTCTCCAGCTTCTGAATACTTTCCCGGTCTTTACGGTTTTCAAGTTCTTCGGTTGTCAGCAAAAGTGACTTATCATAATAAGTAAATTCTTTCAGATTCTCATAATAGCCCACTCCCTCATAGACACAGATGCAGGGATAACCGGCATTTTCCCTCGCCACCGCCTCCTGAAGTGCATAGCCGGTATAAAGATAACTGCCGTCATATCGTATCAGACCGATAATCTGCAGAATGATCACTGCCGTACAAATTACCCAAGTAAATCCTTTTCCGCAAATCTCCCCCCATTTTTCCTCAAACACATGAAGCACTGCGGAAAGAAGCAAACCTCCTGTCAATGCAACAAAAGGAAAAACGGGCATGACATATCTGTCTACCAGATAAGGAGACATCCTCGATGCCAACAGGAAATACCCGATTGCGGGAAGAACCAGCATCCAGACATAAGCACTGCATTCTGCCTCTTTTCCTCCGTTTTCCGTTGCAGCTTCTCCCGGTATCTCCTCCGTATTGGCAGCCTTACTTCCTTTTGGGCCCTTATGTAACGCCAAAACCGCCAAAGCCACAAAGGCTGCTGCAATACAAAGCAATGAAGAAAACATGCGCCCTGTCACAATTCCGAAAAAGGATATCAGCCTGGTACCGTATCCGCTTAATCCGGATGCAAGATTCTCCAATGCTTCCACTCCCCGGCCACTGGAAAGAACATCCGAAACGGCAAAAGGAAATACCGCCAGGCCGATGCCTGCTGCCATAAGCATGGAGCGCACAAAGCATCCCAGTTCTTTTCTTCTGCCGCTTAAGAGCAAAAGGACACATAATGTCACGGCAAGGGTGATACAGTAAAACAGGAAGAAATACTGTGTCCAGAACCCCAAAGCCGTCACCAGTATCAGCAAACCGTTATGATGCTGAAAATCCCTGTCCCGCCACTTTTTCAGTACCAGATAGAAGTATGCCACACACCAGAGTGTCACCATCGCGTACATACGAATCAGGAGCGTGGTTGCGACGGCTCCGGCAGACAGTCCGTATAAAACGGCCGCCATCACTCCGGTCAGCCGGGAACAACTCTGCAACCCCAAAACCTCCGCCAGAAGTCTTCCGGTTTTCATCAGGAGCACCAGAACCGCCGCAACGGCGCCCAAATTAATCAGGCATCCCATCCAGGCCTCCGCTCTGCCCTGAAACAAAGAACATACCGTATGCAGCAACATGAAATGAAGGGGAGGATGATTATCATCCTTCACATTAAAATATACCGACGGATAAAGGAAGGCATCCCTGCTGTCCACCTCAATATAATCCCGAAACTGCTCCGCAGAAATCCAAACCGGTTCCTCGTAAACATCCGCCTGATAAGTCAACATCTTGCTGTTTCCACGGTTTTTGAGAACATCCTTTACCTCCGCGACAAGATTTTCCATTGTCTCTCCGAAGGTTTCTCCGTCAATTTCATTGTGTACAAATTTTGCCAGGCGCCCCTCCGGCTGGGTTGTCACAATCCAGGGGTTGAATTCTGCGTTGGACAGTTCAAAGCTTAAAAGCTCGTCCATGTGAAATCCCTCTTTCATGGACACAAACAATCCCAGCACCAGAAGACATACTGTCACCGTCAATATTTCATATATGTTTTCTTTCAGTTTCTTCACAAACATTACCCTCCAGGCTGCCTGCCACATGATTGGTCCTCATCAGCAACAACGCTGCTGTCAGCCATAGCAGATTGACAGCCACGGTATATTTATAATCCATCATACCCGCCCCGCGCATGGTGTAGACAATCACAATCATCCCCATAGTCAGAAGACACAGCAGCACTGAAGCAACGCTTCCTCTTACCCGTCGCCCGGACTGCATTACCTGCCCTGTCAAAAATAACAGTACCGAAAGCACAAGCATTACCGCAAACCACCTGCAGCTGTAATGCACATAATACTTTGTCAAAAGCGGGGACTGCATGAACATCAACTCATAATTTCTTCCCGAATACGCCACATATGTTTCTCCCCGAAGCTGCATAGGCAGTATCAAAGGAGTTACGCCATAGCCGAGTATATCCCCTCCCACCTGTCTGATAATGGTTCCGGGATGCTTTTTCAGGGAAATCTCCGCCATTTGCAGATAATATTCCGAAGCCTGCTCATCCGTAAAGTTCTCCTGCATGAGAGGTCTGAAAATTTTCTGCAGATTATCCGCATACTGAGAAACCTCCCAGATACATCCGTCGGTTACTGCCCTTACCTCATCCGGCCAGCCTTCATAATCATGCCAGATTGTAGGCCATGTCATCCTGCCAAACAAAGAAAAGGATATAGTCTCTTTATCAGGCAGACATTTCTCTCCGGCCAGGGAATAACTTCCCACAATCATTCCCCCGAATGCCAGGAAAAGGATTGCAGTATACATAAATTTTCGGAGTTGCCTGAAAAGAGCGGGCATACAATACACAAATGCAAGCAGAAGAGGTACCGCACCCAAAACAAAATACTCCGGCAGCAGCAAAGCCTGCATCAGCCAGAAAAAACCTCCCCGAGCAAATTCACGCACCGTGTTTCCTCCCTTGTCACGGACTGCGGATATGGCTGCAGACAACTCCAGCAAAACGCAGGAGCTTGCAAACGAATAGGGTGCAACTGCCAGATGACACTGCATTGCCATAGGGAAGGTCAGCAGAACCAGATTGCCCCAGATTCTCCAAAGGGAGCTCACCGGATGTATTTTCTGCAGGAATCTGTCTGCCGCATAAAAGCCAAAAAGCAGCTGAAGCAGGTAAAGGAAGCCAAAACAGTTACCCACCAGCCCCTTTAATCCCCGGTACAGGATTCCGGAATCCTGCTGAAATGACTGCAAATGAGCAAAATTGAAACACATCCAGACAATCCCGAAGACTATCTGGATGCTGAAACCTATGCATAATATTCCTTTTAAAATAACCGAAATATGCCCGGCTGCTTTCTTCATAAACCTTTTCCCTTAAAACTTCTTGATTGTGTCACAGATATAGTCCACCTGGTCCAATGTCAGACCATAGTACATAGGCAGACGCATCAGCCTTTCGCTCTCCGCGGTAGTATACTTGTCTTCTCCGTGGAACCGGCCAAATTTCTGTCCTGCGGGCGCTGTGTGTAACGGGATATAATGGAATACGGACATAATTCCGTTTTCCTTCAGGTCGGCAATTCTCGCGGTTCTCTCCTCGATATCCTTCGCCTTGATATAGAACATATGGGCATTATGCACACATCCCTCCGGCACTGTGGGAAGCTCAATCTTTCCCGCCTCAGCAAGAGGAAGCAGATTCTCATAATAGCGGTTCCAAAGCGCAAGCCTTGCATTGTTGATTTCATCCGCTATCTCCAACTGTGCATAGAGATATGCCGCGTTCATGTCGCTGGGCAGATAAGAAGAGCCGAAGTTCACCCAGGTATACTTATCAATCTGTCCCCGGTAGAATTTGCTTCTGTTGGTTCCCTTCTCCCGGATAATCTCAGCTTCCTCCACATCCTTTTCATCCCGAATCAGCAATGCACCGCCCTCACCCATGCTGTAGTTCTTGGTCTCATGGAAGCTGAAAGCGCCGAAATTTCCGAAGGTTCCCAATGCCTTCCCCTTATAGGAAGCCATAATTCCCTGGGCGGCATCCTCAATTACAATCAGATGATGTCTGGCGGCAATATCCATAATCGTATCCATCTCACAGGCAATTCCCGCATAGTGGACGGGGACAATGGCTTTTGTCTTCTCCGTAATAGCCGGCTCAATCAACTTTTCGTCAATGTTCATGGTATCCGGTCTGATATCCACAAACACAGGAACAGCACCTCTTAACACAAAGGCATCCGCCGTTGACACAAAGGTATAAGCCGGCATAATCACCTCATCTCCGGGTTTGATATCTGCCAGCAACGCCGCCAGTTCCGTAGCATGGGTACAGGAGGTGGTCAGCAGACATTTCGTCGTGCCTGTTCTCTCTTCAATCCATGTATTACATTTTTTTGTAAATATACCGTCACCGCAAATCTTCTGGTTGACGACACACTCTTTCACATAATCCATTGCCTTCTCCGCACAGGGCGGTACATTGAAATTAATCATTGTTTTTTCCTCCAGCTTCCTATGATTTCACCCTGTACATTATCTGTCACTTTGCTGATAATGTACTTGGGTCTTCCTTTCACTTCCTCGTAAATTCTTGCAATATAATGTCCGATGATTCCTAAGCTCAGCATCAGGAAGCCACCGATAATCAAAATCAGTAAAATAACCGTTGTAAATCCTTCCACGGAATTTCCCATGAGGAATCTGACCAATGTCTGAATTGCCAAAATCAGGCTGAATAAGATGGATACCACACCCATCACCGTTACCAGCTGTAAAGGAAGGGTACTGAAGGAGGTGGCATTGGAGACAGCATACTTCATCAGACTCCAGAAAGACCATTTGCTCTCCCCAAACTGTCGCTCCTGTACCTCATACTGTACGGACTCCGTCCGAAAACCCGCCCAAAAGCTCAGCGCCCTAAAAAAGGTATTGCGCTCAGGCAAAGACAGGAGTACATCCACAACCTTTCTGTCCAACAGCTTAAAATCCGAGGACGCGTTCATATCCATTTTAATCAGTTTACTCATAATTTTATAGAACAATCCCGCCGACAGCTTGTGACCCAGGCTCTCTTTTCCCCGGCTGGTTTTAATACCTTCCACCACCTCGGCACCGCCCAGCCAAAGACGCCACATCTCCGGTATGACAGAAGGCGGATGCTGTAAATCACAGTCCATCACAATCACGGCATCTCCCGTTGCCAGTTCCAATCCCGCAAAAATACCTGCTTCCTTACCGAAGTTTCTGGAAAACTCTGCGCCCTTGATTCTGGGATTCTTCTCCGAAGCCTTGACAATCTCCTCGTAGGTTGCGTCCCGGGAGCCGTCGCTGATAAATATCAGTTCATAATCAATTTGATTCGCCGCAAGCAGTTCAGACAGCACCCGGGCTGTGTTCGCTATATTCTGTTCTTCGTTGTAAGCCGGCAAAACAATCGATAACAGTGCCATCTTCCGTCTCCTTTAATGATTTATATTCTCTGTCTTTATATACATGATTCCATCAATGATACGAATGGAATTCTCCCCCGGAAAACAGTCCATGGCAACATACTCCTCATTATTGTACATCTCCTCCATGGCCTCCGGCGGCAAAATATTCAACGTTGCTCCAAGATAATTCTGAATAAATATCCTGTAATTTTCTCCTGTGTACAGCAAAACGTCCCCGTTTAAACCGGTCATTCCGGATGTGACCGGAAGGGTGATGTCCGTCCCGGGGAACTCCCGATCACCTACCACGCCAACCATAGCGATGGGAATGCCCTGATAATACCCTTCTGTCTGCTCAATTCTGTCCAACAGCCTTACGCAATAAGCATACGTCTTTTCATATCGTTTCTGCAGATTGCTGTAACCGATATTATCGGTTATTCCGTAGAAAAATACCAACACAAACGCCGCAAACAAAGCCGCCCACTCCGGGAAGATACCTTTCTCGGGGAATTCATCCGCATATCTGCTCACAAAAGCTGTCATGCAAATCAGGAAAAGCACCCACTGATAGCGCATGAGAAGATGATAATTAACACCCGGTGATATCAGTAAAATGACATTGGTTGCCAGGGGCAGCAACGCAACAGTCACTACCATTATAGCGAAAAACCATAAATTCTTCCACCACTTTCTTTTCCCCGCCAACAGAACCGCCACAACAATCACCGACAGCGTCAATATCACGCATGCGCACAAGGAAAGCCAATTGTTAAAGAGTACGTTTCCCTTTAAACTGAATCCAAAAAAATCCATGTACATTTCTTTCACGGTTCCAAAAATCCCGGTCAGGGCCATACCGGATGCCATACCGTTTATATTCTGGTAATCTGCCAGTACCTTTCCCTGCAGCTTCAGCAAAACCTGAAGAATCATATAGTACAGTCCCACACCCAGAATTCCCATGTACAGATAGTTTAACGCCTTCCTGATCTTATCTTTGATTTCTCCCTCTTCCATAGCCAGCAGCAGAATAGAGTAAACAGCCAGCAACATGGCGAATGAAAGATAAGCCTGATAGGTTCCGAGACTCAGCGCAAGACATACTGCGCCGGGCAGAAATCCCAGTTTTCTCTTTTTGGTAAAAAGTACCGCCAGTACCGACAAAAGCAGTGCCAGCATATAGCCGTCCATTGTAAAAATATAAGCAAATACAGATGCAAGCGCCGGAAAAGTCACCAGCAAACCGCTGACCGCAACAATCGCCCATGTTTTTTTCAGCTCCAGCAGCTCTGTCAGTGCAGCCGCTGCCAGACCCAGAAAGAACATGCCCAGCAGACCGATTACCCAGGGAATACTGTAAAAAGAGGAAAACCCACACGCAATCATCAAAAACCATCTGCCGGAGGTTATCATATTCTGGTCAAAATACAGACTGCCCAGTCCGTCATGATTAGGAATATCAGACAGCATCACCGGCATATGTACCGCCAGCCCGATGAAGAACGCCGTCAAAAACGCAAGCTTCCATTCCCGTTTTATTTTCTTTCTCATTGTCTCAAACAACTCCGCAGGAGATATCATTTTTCCGCTCCTTCCAGATACTCTGCTATTGCTTCCGCAATCAACTCTCTCCCCGCATCATTGGGATGGACTCCGTCAAAGGTATAAAGCTCCCAGTCCTCCCATTGTTCGTGGGGATAAAAATCATGATACAAATCAATGAATTCTAATCCCAGCTCCTCAGCCACGGCAATTTCCTTTTCCACATACTGTTCCAGAAAACCGTCTCCCCCGTCAAATTCCTCACAGGTCTGCAGGCTATAGAGTATCCAGCTGTAAGTAGGTGTCACAAGAATAATTCTGAGGTCCGGATTCACTCTTTTCAAAAGCTTTACAGACCTTCTCAATGCCCCTGCAAAGGAGTATTCATCCAATTCATTCTCTTCATTGTCCCGGGGAATACCGGTACTATAATCATTAAATCCATAACCGATAATGACAATTTCCGTTTGAGAGAAATCCAAGTTCTCCAGCCCATCAATTGTATCCTCAAAGTAGGATGTAATCTCTTCGCCGGTTCTGATTGTCTGTTGAACGCCGAAGTCACCTGCATATACAGCCTTTGCCAGAGCAGCAAGGGAAAGGGAATCTCCCGAATAATCCAGTCTGTTTCCCTTATCCTGTCTGCCGGCACAGGTTCCGCCGAATGCTGCATTATATACCGTCACCCCGGTCATTCCCTCCAGCCGGCTTGCTATGGAGGACTCATCCCGGACATTCCCGTAGCAGCTGTCGCCGAAGATAACAATCCGGGCAGTCTGTTTTTCCTCTTTCCCACTATCAGGAAAAACAAACGGGGAAATGCACAGAAACAGGACAATCGCCACAATGCCATATATCATTTTACCGCAAACAAATTTTTTACTCATAACTTCATGAATTCCCCGGCAATCCGTGCAGCTCCCTGTCCATCCACAATCGCCCTCTGCCGCCGGCTGTAAATCTCTCGAAGTTCATTATCACCGGCAAGCTTCGCCATATGCTCAACAACCTCTGTAATCATACTTTCCTTTTGTAACAGATAATTTCCTCCGTAACAAACCAATTGCTGTTCACAAAATCCTTCCACAATACGTTCTTGATTATCTACAAAAGAAAAACAAATCATAGGAACCCCTACTGCAGCAAGTTCATACAGTGTAGAACCTCCCGCCGACACAGCAATATCACTCTCTTGCATTAATTCTGACATATTGCTGACATTACAGTGTATCTCAACATTTTTATGCCGCTTTGCTATCTGCAGCAAGTCATCTGAATACGGATTGTAGATACCGCTAACCACACTGTAACGTAACTCTGCGGTTTCCTTGTTTTCCAGCGAACTGCGCAGCAATAATCCGGCCAAATTATATTTATCGCTTCCTCCTGTTGTCAAAAGCACTCGCTCCGCTTTTTCCTTAACCTTGTATTCAATTTCCCGAAACTCTTCCCGCAGCGGCACATACTGCAGCCCCAGAAGGTACTTTGTATGAATATCTTGATTACAGTACAATGCTTTTTTCGCAAAAATATTATAATTTATCAAAATATCCACAGATAAATCTGTCCTGCCGGTGTCATCCATGTATCCCACCGGCACAAATTCCCGCATTCCCCTGATATAGTCCGGGGTTGCAAAGTAACTGTCCACCAAAACAATCCGTGGGTTGTCTGTCAGGTACATTTTTTTCAGCTGTGGTACTTCCGTTTCCGGGTTCATGTAATCAGAATTCAGTATCCGGTATGCCTGCCCATGGCTTTCTAAAAGTTGCACAGCATTAGCGTCAGCGACCAGAAAACATACCTGCTCTCCACGCTGCTGTAACGCTTTGGCAACAGAAAGACATCTCATTACATGGCCGGTTCCTATCTTTTTATTCGCATCGGCGCGAATCCATATCATACTTTTTCTCCATTTCTGTCGCGCTTGATTCTATCTTTGACCTCTGCAATCGTTTCTTCCCAGGTAAAAGCAGTTTTTTCCCTTATGGCTTCCAAATCACTCATGCGATGATAGGTTCCCTGACCGGATTGTTTTACAGGTGTCAGCTCACCGTTCCTGATTGCGTCCCAGTTATCCTTAAAAAGCTGTTTTATTTCCGCCTGAAGCTGATTGTAGGAACTTGCAAAAGTCTCCTTCGACTCATCAAATTCCAGTTTCTTTTGACACAAGATATCACCGGTATCCAGGCCCTTACTCATCAAGTGAATGGTAACTCCTTTCGGTGTATTCTCCAAAAAACTGAAGAAATTAGGACTGGAACCCCTATTGTAAGGAAGATACGAAGTATGCAGATTAATCACTTTTCCGGGCAGTAAATTCAATACCTCTTCAGGAATCAGGTGTCTGTAATTATAACTGATAACAAAGGCAGGCTCCAGTTGTGACACCATTTCCGCAGACAGCTTCCCACTTATCTTATGAACAACCTTCTCCCGCTCTTTCAGCCATTGATAAAGATCGTCTGTATTATCACTGTTTGTAGCAAACAGAATCATACCCTTTTGAAGTTTATCAAAAGAGACGGGAGTTCCTCTTTTGATTTCCCGGTTTGCTTTCATTCCCAGAATATCTCTGTAATATTTGGGCTTCAAACCATACCCCGGCCGTATAATGCGCACATTTTCGTCATCCAGTTCTTCACCCGGTGCAATATCCTTAACAGCAAAAATCGAGCGTCTGAATACCACGCTGCTCTCCTCCTGTGAGCTGACACCATAGGTCGGCTCTCCTATTGCCTCCTGTGCCGCACGAACCTCTTTTACCATAGCGCTGTATTCTTCAGGAGTCATGGAAAAAGATGCATCGGGATTCTCAATTTCACGGCTGATGCAAAAATGCTTTTCTATAATAGATGCTCCCATCGCCACCGCGGTCACTGCGCTCAGAGAACCCAAGGAGTGATCGGAAAGTCCGATTGGAATTCCAAACCGTTTTTTCATATCCTCAATGGTACTCAAATGCATATCCCGGGGATCTGCCGGATATGCACTGGAACATTTCAGCAGAGCAAGCTGTCTGTTACCCGTTTGGTAGACAGTTTCCACCGCCTCCTTCATCTCCTCAAGCGTTCCCATGCCCGTAGACATAATAATAGGCTTTCCTTTGGACGCCACATATTCTATCAAAGGTAAATCCACCATCTCAAAGGATGCAATTTTGTAAAACATAAGGCCTATGTCTTCCAGAAAATCCACCGATGTCTTATCAAATGGAGTTGACAAAAAATCAATTCCAACCTTGTCTGCCTCCTCCTTCAGAATTCCCTGCCATTCCCATGGAGTATAAGCCTTCCCGTACAGGCGATACAGGTTTTCGCCTTCCCATGTACCGTTATTCACGCGAAAGTACTCATTATCACAATCAATGGTAAGCGTGTCAGGTGTGTACGTCTGTATCTTGATACAATCCGCTCCGCTCTCTTTTGCCGCATGAATAATCTCCTTGGCACGTTCCAGGCTTCCGGCATGGTTTGCAGACATTTCAGCTATCATATATACAGGACAACCTTCTCCCACAAAACGATTCCCAATCTGAATTTTCGTATTTTGACTCTTTACATCTGCCATTCTGTCACCGCTCCTTACTTTTCATGCAGCAGCCTGAATTTTACCTCTGCCATTTTCCAGTCTTCCTCGGTGTCAATATCCTGAATCTCCATCTCGGATAAAATGAGAGGCACTGTTTTTTTCATCACCAAAACTCTTTGATTGCTAAAGCTCTTTGCATTCAGGCAATAAAACTGGCCCACATCATGATAAAAAGGCTCCAAATCCTGAGAGCGGGCAGTTCGATACTCCGGCCACTTAAATTTTAAATAGCCATCCTCCACTATCACACCCCTCTGGGGCGGAAAACTGAAACGGACTACGGGAAGTACGCTGTCCGCATCCCTGTCTTCCAGAAGCTTCATTGCCTCCCTCAGACGCTCCCCGGTAATAAAAGGCGCTGTCGGATAGATACAGCAAACCTCGTCAAAAACTTTACCGCGTTTTCTATACTCCTCAAGAACTTCTTCAATCACCTGGGATGTGACCGCATAGTCATTTGAGGTTGCTTCGCTGCGGAAAAAGGGAACCTGAGCACCATACTTTTCTGCAATATCCGCAATCTCTCTGTCATCGGTGGATACCATCACCGTATCAAAGACACCTGACCTTATTGCCGCCTCAATAGAATAAGCCAGAATCGGCTTCCCGCAGAATTCTTTTATATTTTTCCGAGGAATGCGCTTGCTTCCGCCCCGCGCCGTAATAATCGCTATACTTTTCATCCTATTAACCGCTCCTTTTCGCCTATTGCCTGCTCCGAAGTTTTCTTGCCAACAGTTGAAGTCGATAGTACAAATAAAACTTCAAATTCGAGTGCCGTTGCATGGCAATCAACCTCTTTTCTTCTTCACCCGTCATTTCTCTATAATATGGATTCACTTCAAAATCGGGAAAATAGGACTCTATCCCCTGACGCAGTTTCTTTATAAAGAAAAGCTTAGGATGCTTCACACCCTGCATATAGGAAAAAAGCGTAATTACAAAATATAACTCCGTAAATCTATATTCAATCTCCTTTTCATACCTTGGAAAAAGCCCCCGGGACTTGCATTCTCTGTAATAAATTTCCTCCGCTTCCATGCGGTTTCTGCATTTTTCCTCTGTCACATAATGTACCGTGGATGTATTGTGCTGATAGTAAAAATACAGGGGCTCAGGCACTCTCTCAAAATGCTTATAATACATAGACCACAGAGAACCGGCGCAATTGTCTTCATAAAAGATTTCCTCCGGAAAATTCAGATTATTATCACGAATCAAATCATACCTATAAATCTTTACAACCATGCTTCCCGGGCGCATCAACAATTTCTTATGCTTTTCCTCATCCAAAATACCGGTCTGTTCCGCTGTATTGTTTTCTACTATCGTTCCCACAGTAAATGTATGTTCTGACACCAGACTGTAATCGCAGCCTACCACATCCGCTCCGGTTTCTTCCGCCTTTCTTATCAGCTTTTCGTAGCACACCGGTGACACCCAGTCGTCACTGTCCACAAAACCTATCCATTCTCCCATGGCCGCTTTCAAGCCTTCATTCTTTGCACCCCCCTGTCGTTTATTTACAGGATAGGTAATCACCCTCACTTTCCTCGGGTATTTTGCTTCGTATTCTCTGAGAATTTCCAGCGAATTATCAGTGGAAGCATCGTTAACCGCGATAATCTCATAGTCAGAAATTGTCTGCCCCACCAGAGAATCCATACAAAAATTTAATTTTCCCTCTTCCGCCATGTTGTAAACTGGCACAATGATACTCAGTTTCATAGTGTGTCCTGTCTCCGCTCAATCACAGCCTTACCATTCTCTACCCGATATACAATATCACACTTTTCAATAGTCTGCAGTCTGTGCGCAATAATAATCAACGTCTTTCTTCCATGTAACCTGTTGATAGAGTCCATAATGGCCTTCTCCGTATCGTTATCCAACGCAGAAGTTGCCTCATCCAGCACCAAAACCTCCGGATCGTGGTACAAGGCTCTGGCGATGCCGATACGCTGTCTCTGTCCACCGGAAAGGCGAATACCCCGTTCACCGATACCCGTGTCCAGACCTTCGGGCAATGACCTTACAAACTCGTCCAACTGTGCCTCCCGCAAAACCTCCCAGATTCTTTCTTCATCTATTTTATCCAATGGTACCCCAAAGGCCACATTGCTTCGGATAGTGTCATCCAACATAAAAATCATCTGAGGAATATACCCGATATTTTTCAGCCACTTTCTGTAATTCTGCTTTACGTCCACGCCATCTGCATAAATAGCGCCCTCCTTCACCTCAAGAAGCCCCAGCAGGATGTCTACCATTGTACTTTTTCCTGCGCCGGAGGTGCCTACGATACCAACGGATGCGCCGATGGGTATCGTCATATCCGCATGGTCAAAAATCAGTTTGTCCGTATTGGGATACACATAAGTAATATTCTTTAATTCAATTTTCTCCTTCACCGCCAGCTTTACTTCCTCGTCTGTGGCAAAAGACATGTCAACCTTTTCCCCGTTAATCTCGTCCTGCAGATTATCACTGACGCCCATTAAGAAAGGCTCAAAATATGCCATGGAATTTATCTGGTTATTGATACGGTTGACGCAGGGAAGCAGGACAAAAGCAGCTGCTGCCAGCGTACTGAGAATTTCCAGCATATCTCCCGTTGATTTTCCGGTAGCCGTAAGGAAGATCATATACCCCATCATTACTGCCACACAGACCGTCTCAATCAGAAGCTTGGGAATATTGTTATAGAGGCTGTATTTCTGTACGGCGTCGACATATCCCTTTCCGCACTTATGGTATTCACTGACAAAATACTGTTCCTTACCTGCCACCTTCACTTCTTTGATTCCCTGCACAGTCTGGGAAATCCATTTAAAAAGTCCGCTGTAATAATCTTGATTGTCTTTTCCTGCCTTATACATAATAGGCTTCAAAATTTTCTTAATGACAACCATCAAAAGCAACAGGACAACCGCAAGCAGAACAGTCATGATACCGCTTTGGGACAGGCAGTAGCATACAATGAACAAAGAGACAAAACCGTCCGACATCAGCTGCAGCAATGCCAATATCAATGCATACATATTATTGACATCGGAGGTGATGCTTCTCTGAACCACCGCTGTATCCGCATTCAAATAAAATTCATATCCTCTACGCAGATAATTACACATCATCCGCTCCGAGGTGCGAAATTGGTTGGTATAAACAAAGGCGAAGGTCAGCTTTTGCTGAATAAACAGAAAAATATTTTTTGCCACATAAACCACAACAAGCATGGCCATGACTATGATGGAAAAATGACTGTAGTTTGTGAATCCGAAGTAATCATAAACCTTCCTCACCAGACCGCTTTTCTCCACGGCAGTGGGATCCATAATCACCGCCACAACCTGTACCAGCATACCTACGCCCGCCGTCTGAAGAATTGCACCGATAATCATCATTATCATCAGTCCGCCCATAGCGCGTTTCTGCTTTCCGTCCAATAGCAAATTTAATTTTTTCAGTATCTGCTTCATACTTTTCTTCCTTATATCTGTTCATTCTGTCTGTGAATCAAAGGGTCTTCGTAAGCGTCCATAAAATCCGGTCCCAGCCTTACCACCTCATCGGCAAATCGGATTGCCTTAACCTCCGTCAGCACAGCAACTACCTTTTTAAAATGAATCCCCGGAAAGAAATTCAACATCTCCATAGGGACAGTAGCATCAAACTGAGGATATTCCGCAAAAAGCTCCCGATAATTCAATTCATCCCTGGGATGGGGCTTGATAAAAATCGTACCTTCCGGCTCAAACATCCCGATAATGTCCCTGAAAATCTGTTCCCTCACATCCAAGGTACAGAGCGGATCCGTCAGAATCAATATTCCGTCCCCGCTTTGTTTGCACTTCTCCATCTGTTTCTCCAGTTCCTCCATATTACGCACGAAGGCTTTTAAAATGATTTCTTTCTCCTCATTCGATAGCCTGTCCACAAGCATCTGCCTTGGCTCTTCAATATATCTCGGACACGGATAACGGATTGCCGATATATCGTTGACCTCCATATCAATACAATATTTTCCGTATCCGTTTTGCACAAATATCAAATTCAGGTATCTGGACAAAAATGCTTTCAACCAAAAATGCCCTCTGTTGTCATATCTGGCATCATCACAATATTTCAGTGTATCCAGTCCATCCTCCACCGCATGATAACGAATCCTATACCAATTCAAGTAATATCCTACTGGGTCTGAATCACAATACACGTAAATATCCTTATATTCCCTGAAATCAATCGGAATATAGGGAGCTTCCAGCTCCGCATAACGCTTTGTAAATCTGATACGGTTCCGCAAATTTCCGATAAAATTCCCCGTATCTTTGCGATATTCTGCCAGTTCCGGGAAAAAATCTTCCCGCTTCTCATCAAATTCCAACACCTGCCGGAACAATCCGCAGGCTTCCACCCGCTTCCCCAACTGTTCAAAATCGGTAGACATCCTGCTGAGAAGAAGCGTTGCTTTTCCTCTTTCAGCATCGGGCAGAGCAAGCTCTTTCAGAAAGGTTACATATACGTGATAATAAGTATGGCAAACATAGATTCGGTCTTTCATTCTGCTTCCTTCTGCCCATGATAGCGGTATAAATTGCGGGAATCGTTTTCCAAAATTTCCTCTCTCACCGGTCCGTCCAGCTCCCGGATCTTCATAGTGTGGCAGTCCACATTGTCATATTCTTCAGATAAGATAATTCCTTCCTTCTGCAGCTTCTCCGCCAGAGGCAAAAAGTCCTTCACGTACTGAGGGTCTTTCACCAAATCTCTCACATACATGCGGTATGTCCGTTTTTCGCAGACTCCCGTTGCGTCTGTGTAATCCGCGGTAAAAGCCTTATCATAACGGTAAGGCACCCCAACCATCTGTTCCACATGATGCACATAGGTAACTCCCTGCAGTGGCGTGACACCGATATCCAAAACCTTTGCATCCCAATCAAACATTTTCTCAAAAATGGTACCCTTGCCAAAAGAATCCACTGACTTATCCGCCATTAACTCATCTCTGAATTTCCCCCAAACTGCGAAAGAATAAATGGGATGAGCCGTTCTTTGAAAATCCGCTCTCTTCAAAGCAGCTTTCGACAAGGCTCCGGTACGTGAAGGGGTTTTGTAATAGTCAAAAGCAACCCCCTTGCAAAAATCCCAGTTAAAAGTCGGGAACAGTAATGTCCCCTGCTCACCTACCAGCTCCTGCAGTTTATCAATCACTTCATCCATTACCAATCTTCTTCCAAAACATTTTTCATGCTTTGCAAGTTCCATCATATCCGAAACCACATAGAGACAATCACCCTTTTGAATCCAGCCCAATTGCTCCAACCAGTGGGAAAAGCTCATCTCTGTCATATCGGTCAGCCTCCTATATATTTCTCAAGCAATTTTGTAATTGTCTTAACGTTTTTAAAATTTTCGGGAATAATATCCGCCCCGCTTATCTCTATGGAAAACTCCTCCTCCAGTTCCGTAACCAGATCAACCACCTCAAAGGAATCCAACAGCCCGTCTTCTAGGAAGTCATCGGAATGCTCAAAATCCCCATCTTGATTTATTCTTGCAAGTACCTTTAAAATGTCCATACTATCTTTCTCTCCTATTGACCATATTTTTCTTTCAAAAGTTTTCTGTCAATTTTACCGTTGGCATTCATGGGAAGTTTGTCCAACTGTCTGATAATACTGGGCAGCATGTATTCCGGAACCCTGTCTTTCAGATTCTTCTTTATATCTTCAACAGCTGCCTTTCCCTCGTACAACATCACAATTGCCTTTTTTTGTTCATGATACAGACAGCAGACACGTTCTACATCCTGTACATTGATTGCCGCATTCTCAATTTCACCCAGTTCTATCCGGTATCCCATATGCTTTATCTGAAAATCTTTGCGGCCCACATATTCTATCTCTCCGAACCGATTGAGACGCACCAGGTCACCGGTCCGATAACAAATATCCCGATAAGCCGGAGAAAGGGGATTCTGCACAAATACCTCTGCGGTTTTTTCCGGATTATTGTAATAGCCCAGAGATACCCCCGAACCTCTGATACATAATTCACCAATCTCTCCCGGCCTGCAGGCAGCGTTCTCTTCGTTCAGAATCAACACCCCTGTATTGTCAGCAGCCCTACCGATGGGCAACACCTCATCGTTTTCAAATTCCCTGTCAATCACATAATAGGTGCTGGCATATGTGGTTTCGGAGGGACCGTAATAATTCACAAACTTTGCCTCCGGAACTGCTTTTTTCCACATATTGTACTGTTTCACCGGCATCACTTCACCGCAAAACATGATTTTTTTCAGACAAGTGACATCCACCTCCCGCAGGGCCCTGAGGTTCGCCGTTACAATCAATGCCGAAGGAACCCAAAAAATTGCATTGACTTCCTTCTCCCGGATATATTGAAGAACACGAATCGGGAAAGAAAACCAATCTTCCGGAACAACATGCAGGGTTGCTCCGTTGCGAATCGTACAATATAAATCCGGCACAGACGCGTCAAAATAAAAAGGGGCCTGATTCAAAAAAACTTCTTTTTCGGAGAATTTCATAGCTTCACTGGCCTCCTCCGTAAAGTCCAATACCGCTCTGTGGCTGATAACCACACCCTTTGGAATTCCGGTGGAACCGGACGTACAAATAATGTACACTGGATCTGTATCAATTCTTCTGCTCTGAATCACTTTCAGATTTTCTATATCCGCAGCTGTCTGTAATGCATCCTCTAGCAACACAATCTGTTTCTCTTCCACCAGTTCTCGGGCTTTTTCCAGATTTTTTCGGTTTGTAAGCAGATAAGAGGGCTTTAACACGTCAAAAATCAGCTTCAGCCGGGCAGAAGGTGCATGACAGTCCATCGGTGCATATATTCCTCCCGCATAAGTCACTCCCCAGAAAGCCGCCAGCGCGTCCCTGCCCTTTTCCATCAGAACCACAACAACACCGTTTTCTCTCAGCCCATGCCGGGCAAAAAAAGTACCTGTTCGCCTGGCTTTTCCGGCAAGTTCACTGTAGGAATCGCTGCCGCTTTCATCCACAACCGCTGTTTTGTTTCCAAACTCATTTTCACTTTTTTCCAGATAATCCAAAACCGACTTCAACATAATCTATTACGTTTGTTCTCCTTATCTCATTCATCCACCGCCATCAGCAGCCCTGCCTCTGTCAGCGTATTCACAACGGGAACCAGTTCCTTCACCGGCACACCGATTCGTGTACTGACGGAAATCAAATCCTCCGTCCCGTCGGAGTACGCAATCAGGTTCGTCATCTTTTTCACCTCATCATAGATTCCCTTTCTGCTGACTGTAGGATACAATCCCCTTTTTCCCAGCTGCGGTTCGCAAAAACAGTTCACACGATAAAAGCGATTGTATTCCAATGCCTGCAGAATCTGCGTCATCACATCATAGGAGCCCGCCAAGCCTTCCGGCGAAATCAGGGACATATTATCCTCAGAGGTATGATACTCCGGATATTCCCCGTACTTGGAACGGCAAAAGTCACATACCGGCAAATCCACCCCCGGTGCATTGTATTGCCGTTCATCAGAACCTCTGTCCAAATAGCTGTATGATTTATATTCGGGATGTGCAAATCCCAATACATTCTTCATAACCCTGTCCGTTAACGTGTTCCCTTTTCTTGATTCCAGATAGGAATACTCCCTGTCATCACCGACACAGGTAAGCACAAATCCCGCGACTATATTCTTCTTCAGTTCCTTCAGATTTCTGCTGATATATACAATCGACCCTATTGTCTCAGGCACAAATACAATTCGGTAGGAATACCTTCTCTTCCTGTTTTTCAGCCACTTTGCCAACCATGTGACCAGCACCGGCCCCGATACCTCATTATTTGCCATGGAAGGATGACACACATATGTGGAAAGCAAAATTTCTTTGGAAGATTCCCCCGGCAGAAGAATTTCACCGTAATTCAATACGCCGTCAAAATGTCTGCTGTCAATAACCATATGATAAATTCCGGGTTTCAGGGAATCTCTCCGGTTTTTTGACATGCAGAATGCGAAGCGGGGCGCATAATAGCTTGTCACATAAGGGATTGCATCCGGCTGTCCCTCCTCCACCTTCACATATTCCATCAATTCCTCCCTGGAGACGTATCTGTCAACAGGTGTCGAATATCCCATAACACAGAGATTGTTTTCATGATAATCTACAATACGGTGTCCTTCTTCGTCCTCAATATATCCTTCCCTGATTTCCCATTCCTGCGGCACAGTCCAGTCAAAAGCCATCGTCCCGCTGGGAACTGACTTTATTTCCAGTTCCGGAACCTGTTCCCGAATCATTCGTAATGTTTTCCGAACTCCTTCTCCCGTAAGGCTTCTTCCAATTGGAAACAGTCTTCCCGCAAAATCATACATATCCTGTCCTATGCTCAAAATACTTTCTTCACATATCCCAGTCTTTTCCGCCATAACCATATTCATCCTTTATATAAACTACACGATATCGGTATTCTTATCATCATATCACAAATCACTTATGTTAGCAAATAAAGCCACACACCCCAGCAGCTGCTCTCGGTCTCATAATAACCCAACAGCTCCAGTCCCAAATCAGCTGCATTTTCAATCATACTATAGGAAGAAAACATAAACGCAGTCCAGCTCTTTCAATGCATTTACATCCAGTTCCAAGTTGTGGTATACAATCTGACTGCTTTTCCCCAACATCTAGGCATTTCCCGTCTCGGAATTGAACAGATAGCAGCGGCTTCCCCAGGTATCGAAATATCCGGCTGTCTCCGGAGATTTTTCCAATTCTCTCTCAATCACGCGTCGAAATTTGTGTTTATATTCCAGCGGGTAATTGTTAGAGTAACCGTCCACAGTGTAAAATCCATGCATCAGAGCCGAAGCCGTTGTTGTACTGATTCACATTCATGTAAAAATAAGAAGTCACCTTAATCAGCTGCAGGGTAGGAAAAAGCACTAAAACCAGCACAACCGATTTTATCAGTGGTTGTTGAAAAACCTTCTCTTTGTCTCTACCGTCACCCCACCACACTGAAAAGCACAGTCCGAACTCCAGATACCAGCCCGCCGGATACAGCCAAAATACTGCTTCCCGTCAACTCTTTCACGGCAAAATACATTCCGAAAAAACCGCTCAGAAACACCAATGCATATTGTATCAGAAACGCATACAGGGCAGAAAAAAGCCTATACAGCGGGACAAACAGTACCGCCGAGGGCTGCATACCGCTGACATTGATCCCTCCCAAAAGTTCGGGAAACACGTCTGTTCCTGTTCCCAGGTATCTGGCATTCAGTACATAATTCAGAATCGTTTCATC
>JALEIR010000081.1 GCA_022769665.1 Lachnospiraceae bacterium
GAGTCCAAGACCATGCAGACCGAGCTGGATCTGGTAGAAGGTATGCAGTTTGACAGAGGTTACATCTCTGCTTACATGGCAACCGATATGGATAAGATGGAAGCAACTCTTGATAATCCTTATATTCTGATTACAGATAAGAAGATTTCCAACATTCAGGAAATCCTGCCTCTGCTGGAGCAGATTGTCCAGTCCGGTGCAAAGCTGCTTATTATCGCAGAGGATGTTGAGGGTGAAGCATTGACAACTCTGATTGTCAACAAGCTGCGCGGAACCTTCAATGTAGTAGCTGTTAAGGCTCCCGGCTACGGTGACAGAAGAAAGGCTATGCTGGAGGATATCGCAATTCTGACCGGTGGTACTGTAATCAGTTCCGAGCTTGGCTATGAGTTGAAGGATACAACCATGGATATGCTGGGCCGTGCAAAGAGTGTTAAGGTTCAGAAAGAGAATACCGTAATCGTTGACGGTGAAGGCGATAAGGCTGCTATTCAGTCCAGAATAGCTCAGATTAAGAATCAAATTGAGGAGACTACCTCAGATTTCGATAAAGAGAAACTTCAGGAGAGACTGGCTAAGCTGGCAGGCGGCGTTGCAGTTATCCGCGTAGGTGCAGCTACCGAGACAGAGATGAAGGAAGCAAAGCTTCGTCTGGAGGATGCGTTGGCAGCAACCAGAGCAGCAGTGGAAGAAGGCATTATCTGTGGCGGTGGTTCCGCTTATATCCACGCTTCCAAGGAAGTTGCAAAGCTGGCTGATACACTGGAAGGTGATGAGAAGACAGGTGCAAGCATTGTATTGAAGGCATTGGAGGCTCCCTTGTACCACATTGCAGCAAACGCAGGTCTGGAAGGCAGTGTTATCATTAACAAAGTAAGAGAATCCGAGGTTGTTGTTGGCTTTGATGCTCTGAAGGAAGAGTATGTTGACATGGTAAAGGCAGGTATCCTGGATCCTGCAAAGGTAACCAGAAGCGCACTGCAGAATGCAACCAGCGTAGCAAGTACTCTGCTTACCACAGAGAGTGTTGTAGCAAATATCAAAGAAGAAACACCTGCTATGCCTGCCGGAGGAGCCGGCGGTATGGGCGGAATGATGTAACATGTCCAAACTATATTGAACCAAAACAAGTGCCACCCATATGGGCGGCATTTGTTTTTTGGGCGTTTATCGAGAGAATCAGATATCACCGGCAGAGACAGTAAAATGTGCAATGAATAAATTGGATATGACTGCATAGAATATTCACAACTATGAAATATATTATAGGAGAGACAGAATATGACAGCAGAAAATATACTTGCAGAGACTTATCCCTTTGTTGTACGTCCTTTACCGTACGAGTATGATGCCCTCGTCCCTGTGCTGGACGAGGAAACCCTTCATTTTCATCATGACAAGCACTACAAAACGTACGTGGACAATCTGAATAACGTTCTATCGGAGTATCCGGAACTGCAGAACATGAGCCTGAAAGAGCTTTTGAGTGATATTGAGGTACTTCCGGCTCAAGTACAGACGCCGATTCGCAATAATGGCGGCGGTGTTTTTAACCATGAGTTTTATTTTGAGTCCATGAAAAATCCTGTGGGTCAAATACCGGAAGGTGCTTTGGCAGAAGCAATCGAAAAAGACTTTGGTTCTTATGAGAAATGGAAGGAACAGATGAAACAGGCGGCGGTTTCAAAATTTGGTTCCGGTTGGGCCTGGCTTGTATCGGACCCGCAAGGCGAGCTGTCCATCATCCAAACTGCAAATCAGGATGTGCCGGATTTGAATGAATTCACTCCTATACTGCCGGTTGATGTCTGGGAGCACGCATACTATCTGCAGTATCAGAACAGAAGAGCCGAGTATGTGGAGGGATGGTTTGATTTGATTAACTGGAAAAAAGCAGCCGGTCGATATGAGTCTGCAGTCGGTAATTCAAAGTAGCTAAAAGTCAGTACTTTTCGATAAAAACAGGAATATTCCGGTGGAAAGCCGGTGCAAAATGAGATATGATGGAGGCAGAGGTCGAAAGACTTCTGCCTTTTTGGGTTTGAACGATGAGGGAGAAGCTTGGGAGGGTATCGGTTTGAAAATCAAGGTAAAGTTCGATAAATTATATCGTTGGGACAGGAAGCGGGAACATTGCTCAATAGCGGTTCCGATTAGGAAGGGACAGCTTTGGAGTGCGGAGAAGGTTCAGGTGATGGATGGCGATAGCGTGCTGCCCAGCCAGACAAAGGTAACATCCAGATATGAGGATGGTTCCGTTCGTTTTCTGTTTACCAGGTTTATGGCTGATTTGCCGGGAAATGGAAAAAAGGAATTGGATTATGACACGGAGTGCATGAAGGACAGTAAATACAGTGGTATTTGTCCGGAGGAATCCGCAGGTGGATTTCAGGTAGATTGCGGTGTGCTGTCTTTTTCTGTTCAAAACGATACGGAGCATTTGTTTGAGTCCTTGACCTGTTCCGGCAGGAAATACAGTGGAGAACAGTTTGTTGGTCCCATTCTGAAAACAGATGAAGGGGAGTTTCAACCAAAGTTTGGTATATGGAAGATGATTGAGAAGGGGCCGGTATGTACTGTTTTGGAGGCAGAAGGGGAGTGCTTGGCATCTGAGAACTGTCGAAAGCAGCGCCGGCAAAAAGAGGAACAATGCCTTCAATTTGTCTGCAGAGTTACGGCCTTTGCGGAAAAGCCATGGCTGGATATTTCATGCAGGTTGGTTAATACCACAGAGGAAAAACAGCATATTGTTTCTTGGGTGTTTGCCATAAAGCGGCAGTCGGATTCGGAGCTGTCTTTAGAACATTCTGTTGCGGAGGGAGGAGGAAGTCTGCGTACAACAGGAATTCAGGAGCTGCCGGAGCTGGAAAAGAAGATTGATTTAACAGGAGTGCGTACCTGTGCAGGGCGTTCCAATTATAAGACAGGATTTCTGATTGGAGAAAATGGTGAGAGCGTCAGTGTGGTGGCAGATGCGGACTTACTGCTTCGGGAAGCAAATGAGCATTTCGCGGAAGTGTTTTACGGTACCTTTTTCGGGGATGTAACGGACAAAGAGGGAGGGGTCTGTGCCACCGTTTTTCAGGCACAACAAAACTTCCCGAAGGCGGTAACAGCAGACCGGAACGGAATTTGTATCATGCTGGTTCCGGAGGCGGTTGGAAAGGTGGAGATGCAGCCCGGAATGGCAAGAGAACAGAGATTTCTGCTACATTTTCATGAGGCTTCCGAAGCTTTGGCGGAGCTGGACAATCGCAGCTTGATTTATCAGATGCCGGATACCCCGCATCTGATGCCGGAAGTCTTTCATGAATCGGGGGCTTTGACAGATGTATTCGTGGACAGAGACCGGATGAATCAGGATACGGAGATAACTCTGATAAATCGTGCGGATGGACATGCCCGCTGCTATGGGATGATGAACTGGGGAGATGCACCGGATCCCGGATACACAGATCAGGGGCGGGGCGGCGGAAAACTGGTATGGACCAACAACGAATATGATTATCCTCACGCTATGTATCTTATGTTTGCAAGAACCGGAATCAGAAGATTTCTGGATTATGCAAATGTGGCGGCAAGTCATTGGATGGATGTTGATGTCTGTCACTACAGCAAAAATCCTCTGTGGCAGGATGGTCAATGGGAGCATACTTCCGGACATTGTGAGAACAAGGTCATGGTTTGCAGTCATGAATGGGTAGAAGGGTTGCTGGATTGTTATCATTTCACTGGAAATGAAAGGGCACTGCAGACGGCTCTGGGGATCGGAGAGAATGTGCTGAGGTTGTTGGAGACGCCGATGTATCAGGTGAGCGGTGAGAGCAATGCCAGAGAGACCGGTTGGGCACTGCGTACTTTGACAGCGCTGTATGTGGAAACGCAGGATAAAAAATGGATAGGGAAATGTGAATGGATTATCGGTCATTTTAAGGAATGGATGGAGGAGTACGGTGAGTGGGTTGCTCCTTATACGGATAATACCGTCATTCGCGTTGGCTTTATGATTTCCGTCGCGGTTGGAAGTCTCATGAGGTATTATCGCGTATTTCCCGGGGAAGAACTGAAAAAGATGATTTTGAGTGCCGTAGATGATTTGGTGGATAATTGTCTGATGGAAAACGGATTGTTTTACTACAAGGAATTGCCCAGTCTTTCCAGAAACGGCAGCAACACGTTGCTTTTGGAAGCTATGGAAATCGGTTGGGAGTTGACGGGAGAAAAGAGATATCTGGAATACGGAAGAAAAACCTTTGAGATAACAATTGCATCCTCCTCTTTGTCTGCCTCGGGTGCCAAGAGAGCTGTGGAAGATACCGTAATTGTAGGCAGCGGTGCTCCAAAGGTTTTTGCACAAAGTTTTATTCCCCTTGTCACTTTTTACAAGGCACTCGTACAGGAGAATATGTTGGATTAGAAGCCCGGATTTTGGGTTTGCAAGTATAAGGATTTGTGGTATATTGGCTTTATGAATCAGGTTAATTATCAAAAAGAACTGGATAAAATATTGCAGAAGCTGGAGCAGCAAAGGGAGGATTCTTCCGATGTGCCGAGCCTGTTTTTACATAGCTGTTGTGCACCCTGCAGCAGCTATGTGCTGGAGTACTTGTGCAGATACTTTCGCATAACCGTATTTTACTATAATCCCAATATTTCGGCTTCGGAGGAGTACCGAAAGCGGGTGGCGGAGCAGAAGCGTCTGATTGAGTCATACAACAACGGGAAGAAGGGCTATGAAATTGCAATAGTAGAAGGAGACTATGAACCGGAGCGCTTTTTTGAGATGGCAAAGGGCTTGGAGAATTGCCCGGAAGGCGGAGAGCGCTGCTTTAGGTGCTATGAGCTGAGACTTCGAAAAACAGCAGAGCGTGCAAAACAGGGCGGATTTGATTATTTTTGTACTACGCTGACCATCAGTCCGCTGAAGAATGCGCAGAAGCTGAATGAAATCGGAATAAGCCTGTCGGAGGAGTATGGTATTCCATGGCTGCCCGGTGATTTTAAAAAGCGGGAAGGATATAAACGTTCCGTTGAACTTTCTGCAGAGTATGATCTGTACCGGCAGAATTACTGTGGCTGTTCTTACAGTAAGGCAGTATCGGCCCAAAAGTTACAGGCGCAAAAAAAATGCTGAAGAGGCATTTTACGTGATGTGTTGTGTTTCGCCTTGCGAGAATGGTCATTTTAGGATATAGTAGGGTATATGTGAAAAAGGCAGTGAAAGGTTGAATGAGATGAAGAAGTTTTTGGATTTATTATCGGAAGAAATGGGAAAGGCTTTTGTGACAGCAGGATATGACAGCTCTTTGGGCAAGGTGACGGTTTCCAACCGGCCCGATTTGTGTGAATATCAATGTAACGGAGCCATGGCAGGAGCCAAGCTGTACCATAAGGCACCTATAATGATTGCAAATGATGTGGCGGAAAAGCTGACAGACAGTGAAGTGTTCAGAGAGGCAGTGGCGGTTGCCCCCGGGTTCCTGAATCTGAAGCTTTCGGAAGCATATCTTTTGAAGGTGGTAAGCCAAATGGCGAAGGAGCCCAAATTTGGTCTGGAGAAACCGGAAAAGACAAAAAAGATTATTATTGATTACGGCGGAGCCAATGTGGCCAAGCCCCTGCATGTGGGACATCTGCGTTCAGCGGTCATCGGTGAGAGTATCAAGCGTATCTGCCGCTATGCGGGACATGAGGTAATCGGCGATGTACATCTGGGAGACTGGGGGCTGCAGATGGGATTGGTCATCATGGGATTGAAGGAGAGAAAGCCGGATTTGATTTATTTTGATGAAAGCTATCAGGGGGAATATCCTTCGGAAGCACCCTTTACTATCTCCGAACTGGAGGAAATCTACCCTGCCTCCAGCGCGAAGTCCAAGGAAGACCCGGAATATAAGGCAAAGGCTATGGAAGCCACCTATAAGCTGCAGAATGGAGTAAGAGGTTATCGCGCTCTTTGGAAGCACATTTTAAATGTGTCTGTAACGGATTTAAAAAAGAATTACAGCAGTCTGAATGTGGAATTTGATTTATGGAAGGGTGAGAGCGATGTGCATGACCTGATTCCGGAGATGGTGGAATATATGAAGGAGGGCGGCTATGCTTACATCAGCGAGGGAGCACTTGTTGTTGATGTCAAGGAAGACACCGATACCAAGGAGGTACCGCCCTGCATGATTTTGAAGTCAGACGGGGCATCTCTCTATAATACAACGGATTTAGCTACCATTATGGAGCGTATGCGTCTGTACCATCCGGATGAGATTATTTATCTGACAGACAAGCGTCAGGATTTATACTTTGATCAGGTATTCCGTTGTGCACGGAAGACAAAGCTGGTAGAGCCGGATACAGAGTTGAAGTGGATTGGTTTCGGTACCGTTAACGGTAAGGACGGTAAGCCTTTTAAAACCAGAGACGGCGGTGTGATGCGTCTGGAAACTCTGATTCGGGAGACTAAGGACGAAATGTATCGGAAAATTCGGGAAGGCCGGGAAATGTCCGAGGAAGAGGCAAGAAAGGTGGCAGATTTGGTGGCTGTTTCTGCCCTGCTTTACGGAGATCTTTCCAACCAGGCCTCAAAAGACTATATTTTCGATGTAGATAGGTTCACTTCCTTTGAAGGAGATACGGGTCCCTATATTCTTTATACCATTGTGCGTATTAAGTCTATTCTCTCAAAATACAGAGAACAGGGCGGGCGCATGGAAGGCCTGGAACTGATGCCTGCGGAAAACGAGTCTGAAAAGTCATTGATGATGCAGCTGGTACAGTTTAATACCATGATGCAGAATGCGGCAGAGGAGACAGCACCTCATAAGGTTTGTGCATATATTTATGATTTGGCCAATGCGTTTAATCATTTTTATCATGAGACAAAGATTCTCGGTGAGGAGAATACGAAAAAGCGCGAAGGCCTGATTGCTCTGCTGATATTGACCAGGGACGTATTGGAAACCTGTATCGATGTGCTGGGATTTTCAGCTCCTGAAAAGATGTAAAAAAGTGTTGACAAAAG
This sequence comes from Lachnospiraceae bacterium, assembly GCA_022769665.1. Taxonomy (GTDB): domain Bacteria; phylum Bacillota; class Clostridia; order Lachnospirales; family Lachnospiraceae; genus Acetatifactor. The sequence goes on from JALEIR010000081.1 coordinate 7,019, forward strand.
TAAAGTCACATTGTATACTAACAAAGTCGGTTGCGTGAGCTACCGATTTTTGATGGAAGTTTAGCTCAGCTGGGAGAGCATCTGCCTTACAAGCAGAGGGTCATAGGTTCGAGCCCTATAACTTCCATTCCGACATA
>JALEIR010000038.1 GCA_022769665.1 Lachnospiraceae bacterium
TCAGGATAACGGCAAGATCACCGCGGCAATGAACCTCGGGAATACCATAAGCAAAATCAACCTTAAAAAGGTCGCTTACGACTCCAATAAATACGGCAGAGCACCCAGCGGATTTATCAAAGTTTCCGATAAAGAAAAGGGCAACTATACTTACGAACTTGCTCTTGAATGGACTGCTCTCGGAATCAAACCCAGCGACGGCAACATCAACTTTAACTGCTCTGTAAACCTCAACGACGAGAATATGGATCCCTCTTCTTTCTGCGGATTCCAGATAACTAACGGTATCTATAACGAAACCGACCAGAAGACGAAGTCCGGTATGGCTTATGCCGCAAGTATCGTATTTGAAGGCGACGGCGGAAACGCTTCTTCTAATAACAACAATAACAATAATAACAATAATAGCGGAAGCAACAATAATAATAACGGAAATAACAATACCGCATCATCCAACAGTTCTGCCACACTGTATACGCTGACTGTAAAGAACGGAAGCGGTTCCGGAAGCTATGCTGCTGGTTCCCAGCCTGTTATCATTGCCAACGATCCGGCTAAAGGACAGGAGTTCAGCCATTGGACTATTGCCCCGGAAAATACGAAGATAGCAAGTACGGTTCTTTCCGCATCAGTCATCACCATGCCTGCCGCAAACGTAACGGTAACCGCACATTATAAGGCAAAGACAAGTACAAGTACAGGTACGGGAAATTCTTCAAGCAGCGGCTCCAACCGTCCAAACAGTGGTACGGGAACTATAACCAACGGCGGAACTACCGTGGTAATTGATAAGAACGGATTATCCAATACAGGTGTGGTTTCTGCAACCGTGAGAGGGTCTTCCGATAATTTTACCATTAAGATTTCCGAGAGCAGCAATGCGACAGAAGCGGTGCTGCGGGCCTTGGTAAACGAGTATGGCACTGATTTAAGCAATATAAAGTATTTCCCTATGGATATTTCCCTGTATGATTCCACGGGAACTAATAAGATTTACGATACAACGGGATTGTCCATCAGTATTACACTTCCCCTGCCTGATTCGTTGATTACCTATGCCGGTAACAATAAGGTGGCAAGTGTGGCAGATGACAGACTGGAAAGGCTGTCGCCCAAGTTTACCACCATTGACGGAGTATCCTGCGTAACATTTACGGCGGAACATTTTTCACCTTATGTGATTTATGTGGATACTACGAGATTATCGGATGGAGCAGTCGCCGACAGCACACCGAAAACCGGAGACGGAATTCACCCCAAATGGTTTCTTTCCGCAGGGCTTGCATGTCTTTCCTTTGTGATGTTCATGCAGAAAGATGGCAGAAAAAAGCAAAAAGTCAGAGTAAAGGCACATGAGTAAGAAAAAAACACTTTTCGGAGTTCTGTTGATTATTGCAGCGCTAATCATCATGACGCTTCCTGTCTCGGAGGCAGATGCAGCTTCATCTGCCTCCGATTTTGTAATGGAAGGAAGTACATTGGTAAAGTATCAAGGCACGGACAGAGACGTGTCTGTTCCTAATGCGGTTGAAATAATCGGAAAAAGTGCTTTTGAAGAGAACACGAACATTGAGCGTGTTACACTTCCCAACACCGTGAAAAGTATAGAAGCCTATGCCTTTTGGGGCTGTGATAATTTGGATACGGTTATTCTGGGAAGGGGACTTACGGAAGTCGGGGATTATGCTTTTGCCGGATGCGGCGGCTTAAAGCAGATGGCTATCCCTGCAAATGTAGTTTCCATCGGAATTCAGGCTTTCGGCGACTGTGTCAATATGACGGACATTTCCATTCCTGCCGAAACACTGTATATTCATAAGACAGCTTTTGACGGGTGTGCAAAGCTGACTATTCACTGTGAAGCGGGAACAGCGGCAGATACCTTTGCAGAGAGCTTTTACGAGAAACAGAAAGAAATGGCCGAATATGAAGATATATCGGATTATCAGCCGTCGGATTCAGAACAGGAAAGTAAACCGGATGAGCCGGAAGCCACGCCGACGCCTGATGATGAGCCGGAGCCCACACCAACACCTGAGGAAGTCAATTTGCCCGAAAGTATTCTTGGAAGTACCAGTATAGTAGGAAACAGGGCATTTGTTTTCTTGGAAACCGATGAAATGAAGGTAATCGAGACGACACCGGAACCGGATGAAAATGATATATCCCGGGAAGAGAGTTTGGAAAATATCGTAGCAATCGGTGAAGCAGAAAGCATTCCGAAGTATACTTTGGTGGACGGGAAAATTGTTGCGGATCAGGCATATTACAGAAATTCACAGCTTGGGGAAATCACCTTGCCGGAGGGCATTGAGGAAATCGGACAATTTTCATTTGCAAGAAGTTCTGTTACAGGTATAACGCTGCCGGAAGGTGTCACTAAAATCGGATACGGAGCTTTTTACCACTGTGATAGTCTGGAAGAAGTGGAACTCCCTGAATCTGTTATGAGTGTGGAGCCGAGAGCTTTCGATTATACGGCATGGGTGGAAAACTTTAAAAGCAGCGGAGAGGATTTCCTGATCAGCGGCGGAGTGCTGATAGCTTATGCGGGTCATGATAATACAGTAGCTGTACCGGGAGGGGTACGTGTTATTGCGGCGGAAGCTTTTTCGGGACATGAAGAGATTATAAGTGTCAGACTTCCGGATAGTGTTTGCGTCATCGGTGAAGCGGCATTTGAGGATTGCACAGGATTGAAACGAATCAATCTGGGAGAAGGCGTAGAACAGATAAAGGACAGAGCATTTTCGGGTTGCAATGCCCTGGAGGTAATCAATTTGCCGGAATCCGTAAAACTCACCGGTTTACAGGCATTCGGAAATACGGAAGTAATTTATAACGGTTCAATGCCTGAAGAATCTTATGAGGATACGGCTACAAGATTATCTAACGAAAAGTTTCGCAATCCGAAGAGGGAAGAAGTGAGTCCCGGAGTAACCATTCTCGGGATAAGTCCTTCTACTGCAAGGCTTGAGGGGGCTTCCGCTCAATATACGCTTTTCATAGAGCAGCAGGAAGATAAATCAGTACTGGAAACAGCATGGAGTCGTGCATTGGGAAGCAGCATACCGGAGAATATGACGGTATATGACTTGCGGATGACCGACAGCAGTGATATTCCGATCATAAAACTGGGACATAGCGGCCTGACGGTAGTGATTCCCGTTCCGGAGAATCTGGCAGGACAGGAATTAAAGATGGTAACCTTGGACAGAAACGGCCAATTGGAAGCGATAGCCGTTGAGCGTGTGAGTCTGGAGGGGAAAGAAGCTTTTTGCTTCAGAACAACATTTCTGTCTTCATTTGGTGTTTACGGTACAGGTTCTGCACAGCCGGAAGTACTCAGGGAAATAAACATGAATTTTGGCAGTATGAGTTCTGCTCCTGAAAAGAAGAACAATACTTTTTTCATTGCGAAAGCGATAATCGGTACAGCTTTTGTGTTTACCGGCATTACAATCATTTGGTTTGACAAGCGCAGGAAAAAGCTGAGTCATCATTGATATCATAAAGAACATAAGGAAACATCCGGGCATAAAATAGCAATAAATCATATGCCGGGATGTTTTTTTTTTATGCAGAGAGTTAGGGAGCAGATTGGAATAACTTCGGATATGTATACAAATGATGGCAAAGGAATTGTGGTGGCAGTATTGGATACAGGTATCGGTCATCATCCGGACCTGACAGGAAAGGTTTTGGAATTTCGGGATTTTGTTGGAAAACGGAACCTGATGTATGATAATAACGGACATGGTACCCATGTATGCGGAATCATATGCGGCAGCGGCAGCCTTTCGGAGGGCAGATATCGGGGAATTGCTCCGGGAGCGGAGCTTGTTGTGGGAAAGGTGCTGGACGGAAACGGTGACGGTTCTACGGAAAACATGCTGGAAGGGCTGAACTGGATAATGCAGGTACGTGAAAAGTACAATATTCGTATTTTGAACATTTCAGTGGGAATCGGTAATTTGGAGGAAGCTGCAAAGGAAAGAGCGTTGAAGGAAAAAATCGGGCAGGTCTGGGACAGCGGTATTCTCGTTGTTTGTGCAGCGGGAAATAAGGGACCGGAGGAGGATACCATTTCGGGGCTTGGAGAAAGTAAACATGTCTTGACTGTCGGTTGTCATGACGGAAAATTCTTTAAAAATGATCCGCACAGATGTGAGAGCTATTCCGGTCGGGGAAAGAACGGCGTTTATCCGAAAAAACCTGATTTGGTAGCACCGGGAACCAACATCGTCTCATGTAATGTTCATTATTACAGAAGAAACGGGAAATTCAGAAATGCTTATATCGCAAAAAGCGGTACTTCCATGGCTACTCCGGTCGTGTCCGGTGCAGCGGCATTGGCATTACAAAATTATCCTGATATGACAAATGAAAAGTGCATGCAGAAGCTTCAATTTTCTGCCATTGATTTAGGAATTCCTTGGAACAGACAAGGATGGGGGATGGTAAATGTAAAACGCCTGTTGCTGTAATTATAGAAAGATAGTTGATGTATTTTATACTTTTGGGGAAAAACATTGACACACATGGTATGATTGTATACAATTATACGAGATGCGCAAATTGTATGCCAGTAACAAGCTTACGCAGGCAGAAAGGTGTAAAAGAGATGAGAGATAACGAGACGTTCCAGAACCGGCCGGTGACAATGAACCACAAAAACAATCTGCTGGAGATAGAGGAACATATGTATATATTGGACGATGTGGAAAAGCCCAATGTATTCCGAAATATGTTTCCCTATTCCGAAATTCCCAAAATACCCTTCAATGACAGAATTGTACCTCACAATATGCCGAAGGAAATATGGATTACGGATACGACTTTCCGCGACGGACAGCAATCTCGTGCACCATATACTACGGAGCAGATTGTTACAATCTATGATTATCTGCATAAGCTGGGCGGTCCCAAGGGTATGATTCGTGCAAGCGAATTCTTTTTGTACAGTAAAAAGGACAGAGATGCAGTCTACAAATGTATGGAGAGAGGATATGATTTCCCTGAAATCACCAGCTGGATTCGTGCCAGCAAGGAGGATTTTAAGCTGGTAAAGGAAATCGGCATGAAAGAGACCGGAATCTTGGTAAGCTGTTCCGATTATCATATCTTCCTGAAACTGAAGATGACAAGAAGACAGGCTATGGAACATTATCTCAGCGTCATCAGGGAATGCCTTGAGGAGGGAATCAGTCCAAGATGTCATCTGGAAGATATTACCAGAGCTGATATATACGGATTTGTTGTTCCTTTTTGCCTGGAGCTGATGAAATTGATGGACGAATACAAGATTCCCATCAAAATCAGGGCTTGCGACACGATGGGATATGGAGTGAATTTCCCCGGTGCCGTAATTCCCAGAAGCGTACAGGGTATCGTATACGCACTGCATACCCATGCAGGTGTGCCTCATGAATTGATTGAGTGGCACGGACACAATGATTTTTATAAAGCGGTTAGTAATTCCACAACCGCATGGCTCTACGGATGTTCCGGTGTGAATACCTCCCTGTTCGGTATCGGTGAGAGAACGGGAAATACTCCGCTGGAGGCTATGGTGTTTGAATATGCACAGCTCAAGGGAGACTTAAACGGTATGGATACCACAGTGATTACAGAGCTTGCAGAGTATTACGAGAAGGAAATCGGATATCAAATTCCTCCCAGAACACCTTTTGTCGGCAAAAACTTCAATGTGACAAGAGCAGGAATTCATGCGGACGGACTCTTAAAGAACGAGGAAATTTATAATATTTTTGATACGGAGAAATTCCTGAAACGGCCTGTGCTTTGTGCGGTTTCCAATACTTCGGGTCTGGCAGGTATTGCCCATTGGATCAATACCTACTATAAATTGAAGGGAGAACAACAGGTTGAGAAAAACTCCGAGCTTGTTAAGGAAATTAAGAAGTGGGTTGATGAAGAATATGCGGGAGGACGTGTTACTGTTTTAACGGATGAAGAGATAGTAGCATGCGTAAACCGTGTTTGCCTGGAAAAGAATATTACATTGGGTAAATAAGGGAAAGGCATGGGTAAAAAAATGAAGAATTACGATGTGAAGCAGGAGGTTACGGACAAGTATTCCCTGCGAGGACGGGTATTTCATAAGCTGAGGGAAGATATCCTCAGCGGAAAGTACGAAGAGCATGAGGAATTAAAAGAGGTTGCAATCGGGGAGGAAATGGGTGTAAGCCGTACTCCTGTCAGAGAAGCATTCAGACAGTTGGAACTGGAAGGCTTAATTCAGATTATTCCCAATAAAGGTGCTTATGTTACCGGTATTACCGAGAAAGACGTTAAAGATATTTATATGATGAGATCTCAGTTGGAGGGACTTTGCGCACGCTGGGCAACGGAACATATAACAAAAGAGCAGATGGATGAGATGGAGGAGAATGTCTACCTGGCAGAATTTCATGCCGGCAAGGGACATTTGGAACAGTTGGCAGAGCTGGATAACCGTTTCCATGAGATTATGTATGAGGCATGTGACAGTAAAATTCTGGAACATCAGTTGAAGGATTTACATCAGTATGTGCTCAGAGTCAGGAAGAAGACACTTTCCAATGCAAACAGAGGTCCAAAATCCAATGAGGAACACAAAAAAATCATGGAGGCAATCAAAGCGGGAGACGGAGTGCTTGCCGAACAGTTGGCACATCAGCATATGATTAATGCCTACGAGAACATGGTAAAGAACGGCTTGCATGAAGCTTATGAAAAGGAGAGAGCGTATGGACAAGATTAAAATGACAACACCCCTTGTGGAGATGGACGGAGATGAGATGACAAGAATTCTCTGGCAGATGATTAAGGATGAATTGCTGCTTCCCTATATTGATCTGAAGACAGAGTATTATGATTTGGGACTGGAAAACAGAAACGCTACAGATGACCGGGTGACGGTGGATTCTGCCAATGCAACTTTAAAATACGGAGTGGCGGTTAAGTGTGCCACAATTACACCAAACGGTGCAAGAATGAAAGAGTACAATTTAAAGGAGATGTGGAAAAGTCCCAACGGAACAATCCGTGCCATTTTGGACGGCACTGTATTTCGCGCTCCGATTTTGGTAAAAGGAATCGTACCTTATGTAAAAAACTGGTCGAAGCCCATTACCATCGCACGACATGCCTACGGTGATGTCTATAAGAATACGGAAATCAAGGTTCCGGGACCCGGGAAGGCCGAACTGGTATTTACGGCAGAAGACGGTACCGAAACAAGAGAATTGATTCATAATTTTGACGGCGCCGGTATCATTCAGGGTATTCACAATACGGAGAAGTCCATTACCAGCTTTGCAAGAGCCTGCTTTAGCTATGCTGTGGATACAAAGCAGGATTTGTGGTTCTCCACGAAAGATACTATTTCCAAAAAATATGACCATACTTTTAAGGATATTTTCCAGGAAATTTATGATAATGAATTCAAAGATAAGTTTGAAGAGCTTGGCATTGAATATTTCTATACGCTGATTGACGATGCGGTGGCGAGAGTGATTCGTTCCGAGGGCGGATTCATCTGGGCCTGCAAGAATTATGACGGAGACGTTATGTCGGATATGGTGGCAACCGCATACGGTGATTTGTCGATGATGACTTCAGTGCTGGTATCTCCAAGCGGGGTATATGAATATGAGGCTGCGCACGGTACGGTACAACGTCATTATTACAAGCATCTGAAAGGAGAAGAAACTTCGACTAATTCCATTGCTACGATTTTTGCATGGACAGGTGCATTGAGAAAAAGAGGAGAGCTGGACGGCAATCAGGAACTGCAGAACTTTGCGGACAAACTGGAGAGAGCCTGCATCAAAACCGTAGAGGACGGAAAGATGACAAAGAGTCTGTCTCTTATTTCCACCTGTGAAAAGCCCGTCATTTTAAACAGCCTGGATTTTATCAGGGCGATTAGAGAAACCTTGGATTCGTTATTGTAAGACCTCTGCTTGACATTTTTTTAACGACTTGTTATGATGAAATCAAAGTAACATCGAGAGAGGGAACAAGTTTTGGAAGAGAAGGAAATTTCGCAAGCCGTCATCGGACGACTTCCCAGATATTTCAGGTATCTTGGGGAACTGAAGGATGAAGGGGTTGAGAGAATATCGTCCCAGGATTTAAGTGAGCTTATGAAGGTTACGGCATCTCAAATCCGGCAGGATTTTAATAATTTCGGTGGTTTTGGTCAACAGGGTTATGGATATAATGTCGAGTATCTTTACAATGAAATCGGAAAGATACTTGGACTGGATCAGCAACATAATTTTATTATTGTGGGTGCCGGAAATCTGGGACGTGCACTGGGTAACTATATGAACTTTGAAAGAAGAGGGTTTATTTTCAAAGGTATGTTTGATCGGAATCCGGAGCTGGTAGGTAAAGAGGTGAGGGGCCTAAAGGTTATGCCCATGGAGCAGCTGAAAAAGTTTGTAACGGAAAACGATATTGACATCGCTGTACTCACCATTCCAAAGACAAGTGCCGTGGGAGTAGCCGAGCATCTGGTACAGTACGGAATTAAGGCGATTTGGAACTTTGCCCATGTGGATTTGAATGTGCCGGACGGCATACAGGTAGAAAATGTTCACCTGTCAGACAGTCTGATGAAGCTGTCTTATAATATCAATCGTTACATGAAAGAACAGAAGTAATCTGCGGGAGGCTCTTATGACGGAAAAGTTTCCTGAAGCGCTTCAAGGTAAAAAAATCCCTATACTGACGTTGGATAATAAGTGGTATCGGCTGTTGGATGATGAGACAAAAGCCAAGGTCGCCGAAACGGAAGAGCAGCTGAATACTTTACTGAAGCGTCAGGGAAAACTGAATACGGAATCAAAGGATATCAAAAGACTGAAGAAAAAGCTGATGAACGAAATCGTTACCATGGCGGACGAGGCTGAACAGAACCGGGAAACAGAATTTGGTGAAAAGCTGGAGCAACATAAAAAACTGGTGGAAGAATGCAATGAACGGTTGGAAAAGTACCAGGATGAACTGCTGGAGCTTCCCCGTCAAATCGAAAAGCTGAACCATGAGCTTATGCTGAAAACCATGGAATGTTGCTATACCGCAATGCAGGAAAACACAGAAGAAATTGAGAAAACAGCAAAGTGGGTAGCTGAAATTCGTGTGGAACTGAAAAAGAGACTTGTCCGGAAACAGGAGATGGAACAACAAAACCACGAAATATATTCCTATATGCATGATGTATTTGGGGCAGAGGTTGTAAATCTTTTTGATATGAAATACAATCCGGATGAAAAGCATCCGGTATTGCCGGAGAACGTAAAAAAAGAAAAAGAGTAAAGAAAAGGCCGATGCCGGGTGTGCGTCGGTCTTTTAGCTTGCAGTATGTCGACAGAAAGCGTAAACTGAAAGTTGAAATGTCGGAGGTGGAAATATGCGGTATCTTGTGACAGCGGAAGAAATGCGCAGATATGATCAATATACAATTGAAAAAATAGGTATCCCGGCAATGGTGCTTATGGAGAGAGCAGCACTGGCTGCTTTCAATGCGGCAGACAAGTATTTCACAGATCATAAGGAGGCTCCCCGCACTGTTCTGGTAATGGCGGGGCCGGGAAACAACGGCGGAGACGGGCTGGCACTGGCAAGACTCCTCTCAGAAAAAGATTATCGGGTGGAGGTATGGTTTGTCGGCGAGGAAAGCAGAACTTCAGAGCAATGGAAAGCACAGAGAAAAATATTGGCTTCTTATCCGGTGGATTTTAGCACAAACCCGATAAAAAGCGAATATACTATTCTAATCGATGCGATGTTCGGAGTTGGGCTTTCCAGAGAAATGACCGGTATTTACGGTGATGCCGCAGATCTTTTCAACAAGCTTGCCGGATATAAAATAGCTCTTGATTTGCCCAGCGGCATCGATTCCGACACCGGGAAAATATGGGGAAAGGCTGTTTGTGCAGATGAGACTGTGACTTTCGGATTCTGTAAGAGAGGGCTTGTGCTGTACCCCGGCTGTCTGATGGCAGGAAAGGTTACTACGGCTGATATCGGAATCACAGAGCGTAGTTTTCGGGAAGGTGTGCCGGGGATGTATGCTTTGGACCAAAAAACGGAAGAACTGTTGCCGGTTAGAGATGTCAGGGGTAATAAGGGCTCATTCGGGAAGGTCCTTTTTGTTGCAGGAAGCGTCAATATGGCAGGCGCTGCAATATTATCTGCAAAAGCCGCTTACCGTATGGGCGCCGGAATGGTTAAAGTGATTACACCGGAGGAGAACAGAGTTATTTTACAGCAGGCAGTGCCGGAAGCGTTGCTTGGAACAGAAGCGGATTTAGAGGCAGGCCTGGACTGGGCGGATGTGATTGCAGTGGGCCCGGGAATCGGTAAGAGTACGAAAGCGAAGGAACTGCTTGAAAAGATTTTGATAAACAGCAAGCTTCCGCTGCTGATAGATGCAGACGGATTGAACCTTGTGGCAGAGAATCAGGAGCTGAGAAGACTGGTTTTGAAAGAAGGAAGCAAAGGAAGAGAGATTGTTCTGACGCCTCATGTGGGAGAATTGGCAAGACTTTTGAAAAAGAACATAAACGAAGTGAAGGAGCATCCGGTTGACTGCGGCAGTGAACTGGCCATGGAGCTTCAGACTGTTGTGGCAGCCAAGGATGCCAGAACCTTTATCTGTAAAAAAGGGAAACCGATATGTGTTAATTTAACGGGGAACAGCGGCCTGGCGACCGCAGGCAGCGGAGATGTTCTTGCAGGTATGATTGCAGGACTGATGGCGCAGGGCATGAATGCATATGAAGCGGCATGCGTGGGCACCTGTATACACGGCAGAGCCGGTGATAAAGTAAAGGCTGAAATCGGTGAACATGCCTGCATGGCGGGAGATTTGCTGGATACAATAATCGGAAAATAATCCACGAGGAGAAGAAACTGAAGTTTACCGAAGGTTGTGGGAACAGAAAGGTATGGTTATATAAAATGAGAGAAGTAAGTGAGGTACCGGAATATTGCAGCAGAGGGTACGCAGAAATCAATCTGGATGCCATAACGGACAATATGCGAAATATGAAAGCCAATATTGCACCGGACACAAAGATGATTGGAGTTATCAAGACGGATGGCTACGGGCATGGCAGTCTGCCAATAGCAAAAGAACTTGAAAAGCTTGATTTTATGTGGGGATTTGCGGTGGCTACTGCGGAAGAGGCGCATGAACTGAGGCAGGCGGGGATTCAGATGCCGATACTGATATTAGGATATACCTTCCCTTATTGTTATGAGCAGCTGGTCAGAGAAGAAGTACGTCCGGCCGTATTTCGGACGGACATGCTGGATAAGCTCCAGGAAGCGGCAAAAAAGGTGGGCAAACCCATCCGCATACACATTAAGGTTGATACGGGAATGGGTCGAATCGGTATTACTCCCGATGAGGAAGGACTGCGATTTACGGAGGATGCAGCAGGTAGAGAAGGAATTGAGATAGAGGGTATTTTTACGCATTTTTCCAGAGCGGATGAAGCAGATAAAAGCAGTGCAAGGGAGCAGTTGAGAATATTCAGGGATTTTACGGAAAAGGCGGAACAGCGGATTGGAAGAAAAATTCCGTTGAAGCATTGCTCCAACAGCGCCGGAATTCTTGAAATGCCTGAGGCAAACATGGATTTGGTGAGAGCGGGAATCACTTTATATGGGCTGTATCCTTCAGACGAGGTGAACAAAAATGCAGTTTTGCTTTCTCCCGCATTATCACTTTATAGCAGAATCGCTTATGTAAAGACCGTACATGCGGGACAGGAAATCAGCTACGGAGGAACTTTTACAGCCGGGAAGGATATGCGGGTTGCCACAATCCCCATCGGCTACGGAGACGGATATCCGAGAAGTCTTTCGGGCAAGGGGTATGTGCTGATTGATGAAAAGCGTGCTCCGATTCTCGGTAGGGTTTGTATGGATCAGTTCATGGTGGATGTCTCGGAAATTCCGGGAGCTAAGGAAAATGATAAAGTTGTTCTGATTGGAAGAGACGGCAAAGATTGTATCACTGCGGAAGAACTGGGGGATATGTCGGGAAGATTTAATTATGAACTGGTATGTGATTTGGGAAAGCGGATTCCCAGAGTATACACAAGAGGCGGCAAAATTGTAGGCTGCAGTGAATAGATAAAAAGAAAGGGGGAAATACTTTTTCCAGAATAAAACATATTATCTGGAGGGAAAATGAGACGAGGAGATGTATATTACGCAGATTTACGACCTGTTATAGGTTCGGAGCAGGGAGGTATCCGGCCCGTGCTGATTGTTCAGAATGATGTCGGAAACAAACACAGTCCTACGGTTATCTGCGCAGCAATCACCTCAAAGATGAATAAGGCAAAGCTGCCTACCCATATCGAGCTGAATGCTGCGCTGTATGATATGGATAAAGACTCCGTTGTGCTCTTGGAGCAGCTTCGGACAATTGATAAAAAACGTTTGAAAGATAAAGTTTGTCATCTGGACGGTGACATTATGCGGAAGGTAAATCGAGCCTTAATGATAAGTCTGGAACTGGATACATAGTAGCAACCGGGTACAGTTCTTGACGAACAGTGTATAAAATGATATATTTAAGGATAATACCGCTGTTTTTCAAGCAAAAGAGCGGCAAGAAAAATGATTTGGAGGAACAGATTTTACTATGGATGACAGTGGGCCTACTGCCAGTATTATTTTCTTTATTGTACTATTATTAATCGATATGTTCTTTTACGGATTCGGAGCTGCAATCAGCTCTTTGAATGAGAAGGAAGTAGAAAGGAGAGCCGAGGAAGAAAAGGACAAAAAATCCATTAGGTTAAAGAAGATAATTGACAATCCTACAGAGTATATCAATACGGTTCAATTGATTACTTCGCTGGTGAATATTATCATAGGAGCGGTACATCTCGACATACTTCTACGTTCCGTGGCAAACGGATTAAAGTATCTGGCTGAAAATCAACTGAAGCTGAGAATTGTACCGACGGAGGCGGTTCTTGTAATTGCTTCCGTGCTTTCAACACTGGTTCTTTTATACATAACATTGACTTTGGGAGTGCTGCTTCCGAAGAAAATTGCCGGAAGAATACCGGAACGTTGGGCATATTTGTGTATCAATCCCGTGTGTTTTGTCACGAAGCTGCTGCTTCCCTTTACCGGTCTGGTGACTGTGACGACAAACGGTATTCTGAAAATTTTCGGCATGAGCGGAAAGCAGAATGAGAACGATGTAACAGAGGAAGAAATCATCAATATGGTTAATGAGGGTCATGAACAGGGAATTATTCAGGCCAGCGAGGCTGAGATGATTTCCAATATTTTTGAGTTTGGTGATAAAGAAGCTCAGGATATTATGACCCATCGCAATAATATTGTAGCAATTGATGCGGAAACATCATTAAAGGATGCAATAACGTTTATGCTGGACGGAAAGAACAGCAGATACCCTGTTTATGAGGAAAATATCGATCATATTGTCGGTATTCTGCACCTGAAAGATGCACTGCGTTTTCACGGTTCTGTGGAAAGCAGGGATATCCCGCTCAGAGAACTGGAAGGCCTGATGAGGGAGCCTTGTTTTATACCGCAGACAAAAAATATTGATGAGTTGTTTCATGAGATGCAGGCCAAAAAGCTACAGATGGTGATTGTCGTTGACGAATACGGACAGACAGACGGCCTTGTTGCCATGGAGGATATTCTTGAAGAAATCGTTGGAAATATCATGGATGAGTATGATGTTGAGAGCGAATATATTGAGGAAAAGGGCAAGGATGAGTATGTCATCGAAGGAAAGACACCTCTGGAAGAATTGGAAGAAAAATTTGGAATTACCTTTGAAAATGAAGAATATGAAACATTAAACGGTTTCCTGATTTCCAGGATGGACAGAATTCCGGAGCCGGACGACAAATTTGATGTGGATTATAAAGGATACAATTTTAAAATTCTTACCGTTGAAAATAAGATGATTCAAAGTGTGCTTGTGACAAAGCTGCCTGAAGAAGTGAAGGAAGATAATGACGGGCAAAGAGAGGAATCGGAAGGCGGAGAAGAGAAGGAATAGTACTTGAAGAAACCGACGAAAAATGATATGATGAAAAGCGGTTTTTTTAGTAAATAAACATATGAAACAAGAAGGAGTAGACAGATGTCAGGACATTCAAAATTCGCAAACATTAAGCATAAAAAGGAAAAGAACGATGCGGCAAAGGGTAAGATTTTTACCATTATCGGCAGAGAAATTGCCGTTGCCGTTAAGGAAGGCGGTCCCGATCCTGCCAACAATTTTAAACTCGCAACTGTAATTGCCAAGGCAAAAGCTAACAATATGCCAAACGATACCATCGAGAGAGGTATCAAGAAGGCTGCAGGCGATGTCGGAAATGTGAATTATGAGTATGTTACTTATGAGGGATACGGACCCAACGGTATTGCCATTATTGTTGATGCACTTACAGATAATAAGAATCGTACCGCTGCTAATGTAAGAAGTGCATTTACAAAAGGACAGGGAAATGTTGGAACTCCCGGCTGCGTTTCTTTCATGTTTGATAAAAAGGGGCAGATAATTATTGATAAGGAAGAATGCGATTTGGATGCCGACGATTTGATGATGACGGCACTGGATGCGGGAGCCGAGGACTTCGAAGAGGAGGAGGACAGCTATGAAGTGCTGACTGATCCGGACAGCTTTGAGGTGGTGAGAGAAGCATTGGAGAAAGCGGGAATTCCCATGATCAGTGCAGAGGTTACCATGATTCCTCAAAATTATGTGTCTCTTACTGATGAGACAGCAGTGAAGAATCTTCAGAGAACTTTGGATTTGCTGGATGATGATGATGACGTTCAGGCTGTATATCATAATTGGGACGAATAAAAATCGGAAGGTATGGGAGTATGGACAAATTGGCGATTGTAGTACCCTGCTATAATGAGGAGGAAGTACTGAAAATTGCTTCCGAGGCTTTACGCGGGGTGTTAAATGACCTGATTGGCAAGGGGAAAATAGCAGAGGACAGCTTTATACTTTTTGTGAACGACGGAAGTAAAGACAGAACTTGGGAGCTGATAGAGGAGGAGCATGCCGCTCATCCGGTTCAGGTCTGTGGCGTAAAGCTGGCAGCAAATGTGGGACATCAGTTCGCACTGACAGCCGGACTCCTTACTGCGAAGGATATAAGTGATGTGACGGTATCCATTGATGCGGATTTACAGGACGATGTTAATGTCATTGAGGAGATGATTGATAAGTTTCACGGTGGCTGTGATATTGTTTATGGTGTCAGAAAGGAAAGAAAGACAGATACTTTCTTTAAGAGAACAACAGCCCAGGCTTTCTATAAACTGATGGGGCTGATGGGGGTAAAAACGGTCTATAATCATGCAGATTTCCGGCTGATGTCAAAGCGTGCCGTTGAGGAGTTCTCCAGATATAAAGAGACAAATCTTTTTCTGAGGGGAATGATGCCGCTAATCGGCTATCAGACAGACAGTGTGTATTATGACCGCAAGGAGCGTGTGGCAGGAGAGTCAAAATATCCGTTGAAAAAGATGCTGGCTTTGGCATTCAACGGGATTTCTTCCTTTAGTGTAAAGCCTATCAGTCTGATTCTTGGTTTGGGATTGTTTATTATATTTGCGTCATTTTTGGCGTTGATTTATGCAATGATTTCTTATTTTACAGGACATGTGGTGCCGGGCTGGACATCGCTTATTATTTCCATATGGTTTTTGGGAGGCTTACAACTTTTGGCAATCGGTATGGTAGGCCAGTATATCGGCAAAATATATATTGAAGTAAAACAGAGACCCCGTTACAATATCGAAAAGATTTTGACAGCTGAGGAAAAATAGGAAATTACAATGAGTTGGAAAAAGAACTGGTTCAGTTATCCGGTATGGTTCATCTATGTTGTCGTGACTGGAATCGGACTGATTTGTCTGGCGGAAGCGGCATGTGATACCCTGAAAATACAGCCCGCATTCGGAATCGGGGCAGTCGTGCTCGGAGGGTGTCTGACAGGACTGTGTGTATTCCTGATTCATCGATTCAGATTAAAACATCCGGGTGCTAAAGAAAAAAAACATATTGTCAGAACAGTTGCTTTTGCTGCTGTTTCGGTCGTATTTCTCGCAATCGGTCTTGTGCTTAGAATACAGGGAATTGATAATGCGGGAGAAAAAGCGGGATATTTCGAGGTGGCAGCCGTAACGGCAAAGCAGGGTATTCCCGCACTGGTACATGGAGCAGAGTATTTCTATATTCAGCTTCTCCACAAAGTGTTCTTTTTCATCGGAAACAAATTTACAGCCGGAGTCTGGCTTCAGATTTTATTACAGTTTGGAGCGATTCTTATCCTGTTCTTTTCTGTCAGATATACGATAGGTCAAATCGCGGCGATTGTCATGCTGGGATTTAGCATGTTTTCGCCTTATATGATACAGGAATCACTCGATTTATCGCCGGAAATGGTGTTTTTGTTTTTGTGGTCTTTGGTATTTGCATTCGCTGCTGCAGGAAGTAAAGGGAAACTGAAACCGATGTATTTTTTATTTGCCGGATTTTTGGTTTCATTCATTACCTATGTGGATGTGGCGGGAGTGCTTCTTCTTTTTCTTGTCTTTGCTGTTATCTTTTGTGAAAGAGATATTGAGACCGGAGCCGGAAAGAAGTTGATTGCGTTGCTTTTATGTATCGTAGGATTTGCATTAGGCTTTACAGGCTACGTTTTTGTGGATTCCTGTTTAAGCGCCAAAAGCTTTTCCGGTGTTCTGGAGGCATGGCTTAAGTTATACAGACCGGAAACACTTCGGATTCCGGTTTCTGTTGATGCAACAGAAACTATTGCAGAATGTGCGGTTTTATTGATCCTTATGACGGCAGGTGTGTTCAGCTTTTGGTGTGACAGAAGAGCAGATTACAGAAAAGCGTGGATCTTGGGAATTGTGATTCTTGTAATAGCAGACTGTTACGGTGTATTTACGGATTCCATACCGGGAGGTTTGTTCCTTTATCTTCTGTTGACATTGTTGGCAGGTGTTTCTCTGCAAGAGTGTTTCCCGGTATTGTATCCCATAGCAGCATGTGACGGTGGGGATGTGAAGGTACCGGAGACGGAGAGCACTGAGAAATTGCAGATACAGGAAGAAACGACAGAAGAAACGTCAGAAGAAACGACAGAAGAAACGGAATGTCGGCTTGAGCAACAAACGGAGGCTGAGGCCGAACCCACAAAAGTACAGTTAATTGAAAATCCGTTGCCGCTTCCCAAAAAGCATGAAAAAAGGGTGCTTGGGTATGATGTGGAGGACATCGGTCAACAGGATGATTTCGATATCGACATTGATGAAAATGATGATTTTGATATTTAGATTCATAATTTTGTTCCTGTACGGGAATCCTATCAGGGAGCGCAGTTTTTGCGCTCCCTGAATTTATGTCGTAAATCGAAAGGCGGAATTGTTATGGCGGAAGAAAAGGAGAGTAGGCAGAAGGAAGAGGAACAAAATCGTGATGAACGTATAGAAAAAACCGGGCAGGTAACGTTGAATGAAAACGGACAATTGGAAAATATTCACTTGATTTCCATTATCGGTGAAATAGAAGGACATGAAAATCTAAACAGTAATTCTAAAACAACGAAGTACGAACACATTCTTCCAAGTCTTGCTGCCATAGAGGACAGCAAGGATATTCAGGGAGTTTTGGTACTGATTAATACTATGGGAGGAGACGTGGAAGCAGGCCTTGCCATAGCGGAAATGATTGCTTCATTGAGCAAGCCGTCGGTATCACTTGTTTTGGGGGGAAGCCATTCCATAGGAGTACCCATAGCGGTTAGTACAGACTATTCTTTTATTGTTCCGACCGGGACAATGGTGATTCACCCGGTGCGTATGAGCGGTATGGTAATCGGTGTGCCTCAGACCTTTGAATATTTTAAGCTGATTCAGGACAGAATTACGGGGTTTGTATGCAATCATTGCGGAATAGGAAAAAACATATTTGAGCAGCTAATGACGGAAACAGGAATTCTTACCAAGGATGTGGGAACTATACTGGTGGGAGAAGAGGCGGTTAAGCACGGTATTATCAATGAAGTGGGAGGAATAGATAAAGCGATGCAAAAACTGCACGAGATGATTCGTGACAGCTCAAAATGAAGATAACTTATTCTTGAGCATTGTTTCAACTGTTAAATTCAAATAAAAACAATGGTGACAAGTAGCGGTAAAAATGATATACTTTTTAGGTATGATGAAATTTTATCAGGAGAGGTATGATAAAATGGCAGGTTCTACCGGCAGGAGGACATCAGCTTCCAATCATAAAAGAAGTAACGCAAATTCGAAATCCGGGAACAGAAGAAAGAAAACGGATAATCGTCAGGTGACGGCGGAAGAAAGTGCTCTCTTTCATGAAATCGGATTAATTGTTTTATTTGTTGCCATGGTGATTCTGTTTTGTTGTAATTTTGGCATTATCGGGCCTGTGGGAGACGCTGTAAGCGGCTTCCTTTTTGGCGTGTTTGGTTTTACGGCATATATAGCCCCTATTCTGTTTTTTATTGCCGCAGCCTTTTGGTTTGCAAATGAGGGAAATCCAAATGCAGTAAGAAAGTTGATTGCGGGAGTTATTCTGTTTTTTATGCTCGGTATTGTATGTGATTTGATTGCAAAAAACGCAGCGTCCATGGAAAGTTATAGCCTGAAAATCTTGTACGAAAATTGCCGTAGTACCAAGGCGGGCGGAGGAATTATTTCAGGAAGTTTAAGTTATTTATTACAGCATTACCTTGAAACCATCGGAACGGTTCTTGTGGTAATTCTTTGTTCAGTGGTCAGTTTGATACTGTTAACGGAAAAATCTCTGATTGAAAGTGTCAGAAACGGCGGAAGCCGAATGAGAGAGTTGTCAAGAGAGGATGCAGAGCGACGTAGGGAGAACGCCAGACTGAGACGTCAGGAACAGGAAGAACTTCGGGCAAAAAGAGAAGAGGAACGAAGGCTGAAGGCTGAGGAAAAGGAGAATCAACGTATCCTGCGGATGGAGAAAAAAGTATCCGGAGTAATGCTGGATACCGCTCTGGAAAGACCCAAGGCACAGAATCATCGAGATGATATGCATGAGATCATGTTCACGGAGGAACAGGCAGATGCCGAGTACACAGAAGGACCGAAGCAGACAGCTTCTCAAATTGATTTTGACAAAGTCAGAATCAGAAGCATGCATCAGGTAACACTGAGCGAAGCGGAAGAAAACGAAGAATCCGTAGAGAAAAGTACCGACATAAGAGCGGATTTCAGAGAACAGGCTGTATCCCCGATGCAGGAATCCCAGATACAACCGACACCGGAGAACCGGGAATTCCCGGAACAGGCAATCAGGATACATAAAGAGGGCATGAACGAGAAGCCTCAGGTTACGGCTCCTGCCTCAGACATTCAAAAGGATATTGCCCATGCGGAGAAAAAAGTGCCGAAAAAGTACATGTTTCCGCCTTTGTCAAGACTGCAGAAGGGCGTTGCCGCAACCGGAGATTCCACAAGAGAATTGAAGGAAACAGCGATGCGGCTCCAGCAGACCTTGAATACTTTCGGCGTTAAGGTGACAATTACGGATATCAGCCAGGGTCCCAGTGTGACCCGCTATGAATTGCAGCCAGAACAGGGTGTTAAAGTCTCCAAAATTGTAGGACTGGCGGATGATATCAAGCTGAATCTTGCAGCCACTGATATCAGAATTGAAGCTCCCATACCGGGTAAGGCTGCGATCGGAATTGAAGTGCCGAACAAGGAGAATATTCCGGTTGCCTTGAGGGATTTGCTTGAGAGCAGGGAGTTTCGTGATTTCCCTTCCAATATTGCTTTTGCCGTGGGAAAGGATATTGCGGGACAGGTAGTTGTGACGGATATTGCAAAGATGCCTCATATGCTGATTGCGGGAGCTACAGGTTCCGGTAAATCGGTATGTATCAATACAATTATTATGAGTATTCTTTACAAGGCGCATCCCGACGATGTTAAGATGATCATGGTTGACCCCAAGGTAGTTGAGTTAAGCGTATATAACGGAATTCCCCATCTGTTGATTCCTGTGGTTACCGATCCGAAAAAGGCATCTGCCGCACTTCATTGGGGTGTGTCAGAGATGGAGGACAGATACCGGAAGTTTGCGGACTTAAATGTCAGAGACTTAAAGGGGTATAACAAAAAGGCAGAAGCTATGCAGGAGAGCGGAGAGGAAGGTGCTCCCGCAAAGCTTCCCCAGATTGTCATTATTGTCGATGAGCTTGCGGATTTGATGATGGTATGTCCGGGTGAAGTTGAGGAATCTATTTGCCGACTTGCCCAGTTGGCCAGAGCTGCGGGTATACATTTGATTATTGCGACCCAGAGACCCAGTGTAGATGTCATTACCGGTTTGATCAAAGCGAATATGCCCAGCCGTATCGCATTTTCCGTGTCCAGTGGTGTAGATTCCCGTACCATATTGGATATGAATGGTGCCGAAAAACTGCTGGGTAAAGGTGACATGTTGTTTTATCCTCAAGGTTATTCAAAACCTGCCCGTATACAGGGCGCTTTTGTTTCGGATAAAGAGGTTTCGGACGTTGTGGATTTCCTGAAAAACCAAACTTTGGGTAATACATATGCGGAGGACATCGAGGAAAAAATCAAGAGTATGGGAAGCGGAGCAGCCGGAACGGGCGGTGACGGAACGGGTAGTCAACTGGACGAACTATTTGAAAAAGCCGGACGCTTTATTATTGAAAAGGATAAAGCATCTATCGGTATGCTTCAGCGGGTATTGAAAATTGGTTTTAACCGGGCAGCAAGAATTATGGATCAGCTATGTGAATACGGTGTGGTCGGCGAAGAAGAAGGAACAAAGCCAAGAAAGATTTTAATGAGTCCCGAACAGTTTGAACAGTTGATAGAAGAAATGCTGTAAAAGAAAGGAATGTAACGGTTTGAAGACAGATATTGAGATTGCACAGCAAGCGGTACTGGAACCAATCTGTAAAGTCGCGGAAGCGTTGGAAATATCAGAAGATGATTTGGAGCTTTACGGTAAGTACAAAGCAAAGCTGACAGATAATCGCCTGAAAAGGCTGGAGAATCGACCTGACGGGAAACTGATTCTTGTGACAGCAATTAATCCGACCCCTGCCGGAGAAGGAAAAACAACTATCAGTGTCGGTCTGGGACAGGCTTTTAACAAGCTGGGGAAAAAAGCGGTGGTTGCCCTTAGAGAGCCTTCGTTGGGACCGTGCTTTGGAATCAAGGGCGGAGCAACAGGCGGAGGTTATGCGCAAGTCCTTCCGATGGAGGATATTAATCTTCATTTTACCGGTGATTTCCATGCAATAACTTCAGCAAATAATCTGCTTGCCGCGCTGTTGGATAATCATATTCAACAGGGAAACGAACTGAAAATTGATACAAGGCAGATTGTCTGGAAACGCTGCATGGATATGAATGACAGAGTACTGCGTAATATTGTGGTGGGTCTGGGAAATAAAACAGACGGATTTGTAAGAGAAGACCATTTTGTTATAACGGTTGCAAGTGAGATTATGGCAATTCTCTGTCTTGCAAACAATATGCAGGATTTAAAGGACAGGCTTTCTAAAATAATTGTTGCTTACAATTATGCGGGGCAGCCGGTGACGGCAGGGGATTTGCAGGCGGTTGGTGCCATGGCGGCGCTCTTAAAGGATGCGTTGAAACCCAATTTGGTCCAGTCCCTGGAACATACGCCGGTACTGATTCACGGAGGCCCTTTTGCCAATATTGCTCATGGCTGTAATTCCGTACGGGCAACGAAGGCAGCTTTAAAAATGGCGGATTACTGCATTACCGAAGCAGGCTTCGGAGCAGATTTGGGAGCAGAAAAATTCTTTGATATTAAGTGTCGTATGACCGGTTTAAAACCGGATGCAGTAGTACTGGTTGCAACGATCCGGGCATTGAAATATAATGGTGGTGTGGAAAAAGAAGAACTGGGTTCAGAGAATTTGGAAGCGCTGAAAAAGGGAATTGTGAATCTGGAAAAACATATTGAGAATCTGCAAAAATACGGAGTGCCTGTTGTTGTGACCTTGAATTCTTTTGTGACAGACACCAATGCTGAAGTGGATTACGTAAGAGAATTTTGCGAGGAGAGAAACTGTGAATTCGCCCTTTCTGAGGTATGGGAGAAGGGTGGAGAAGGCGGAATTGCCCTTGCGGAAAAAGTTTTAAATACACTGGAAAATAAGAAAAGTCATTTCCATGTATTGTATGAAGATGAACTGGCTCCGGAAGAAAAGATTTGTAAAATTGCAACAGAAATATATGGTGCGGGAAGTGTTAATTTTACGGCAGCGGCAAAGAAACAGCTAAAGAAACTGACGGAATTGGGGTTTGGAAAGTTGCCGGTGTGTATGGCCAAAAACCAATATTCTCTTTCGGATAATCCCAAGCTGTTAGGCAGACCGCAGGGATTTGAGCTTAATGTAAGAGAAGTATATGTTTCGGCAGGTGCGGGATTTATTGTCGCGCTGACCGGTGATGTTGTGACGATGCCCGGTCTCTCAAAGAAACCTGCAGCGTACGGAATCGACGTAAATAGTGAGGGAGTAATAACCGGCTTATTCTAAACTTAGAGAGGAATCCAGGTTTATGAAATGTCCCAATTGTGGAGAAGAAATGACCGATGGTGCTTTGTATTGTGAGCATTGCGGGGAAGATATCCATATTGTACCTGATTTTGAACCCGAACTGGAATCTAATTTGGAGCAAACCATAAGCGGCATTGTGGAAGAATTGGATGAACACTCTCCGGAGATAGAAAATCAGGAGAAGAATTCGGAGAACACGAAAAAGAAACGTCATGGCTGGCAGCTGATTGTTGTTTTCCTGATTTTGTTGTTCCTGGCGGCGACAGGTATGGGAGTATGGGTATATCTGTATAATTCCGAAGAATATCAGGTTAGTTGTGCAATTCGATATACTGATAACGGTGCATATGATAAAGCACTGGCCTCTTATAAACGTGCATTGGAGTTAAATGAAGACGATATTGAACTTCGTTTTAAGCTGGCTGAAGTCTATCTGCTGAAAGGCAATAAAATTGAATATGAGTATTTGCTGAGAGAAATTACAAGAGAAAAGAATACATCTGAGGAACAGTTAGACAGAGCATACGGAAAGCTGATTGCAATATACCGCGCGAGAGAGGATTACCGGACAATTAATGATTTACTTTTGTCCAGCGGAAATGAAAATTTGATTTCTACATACCAAAGCTATATTGCCCGTGCTCCGGAGTTCAGCATTAAGGAAGGGTACTATACGACAATCCAGCCTGTTAAACTGACTTCCTTCGGCACAGGAAAAATATATTATACCATGGACGGCAGCGAGCCGGATGAAAACAGTACACAGTATATTACGCCGATTCTTCTGGAAGAGGGAGATTATTGCATTAAAGCGGTTTTTATCAATGATTATGGTGTTGTCAGTGATGCCGCTGTGGGAGAGTATCATATTGAAAATGATGAAATTCCTGCTCCCGAAATCAATGCTGTCAGCGGCGAATACAGTTATCCGATGTATATTGAAGTAATGGATGAGGATACGGAAGATATCTATTATACTGTAGACGGTAGTACCCCTACCTATGCATCTTCTGTTTATACCGGCCCCATACCTATGCCCATTGGAAAGACAGTTTTTAAGTTTGCCAAAATACTGGACGGAGTAACGGGAGACATTGCGGAAAAGACTTATGATCTGGAATTGAATACAGATTATACGCCGGCTGAGGCAGTGGAGGATATTCTGGAGTATTACATTGCAAGCGGCAGGGTATACGACCATGAAGGTCATTTTAACGAAACGGAAGATATGTATAAGTTTTATTATCAATATGTGGTTAACATCGATGATATCAGTGATTTTTATGTAATAGCGGTTTATCTGTCATCAAACGGTGTGTTGACAAGAACAGGAACAGATTATGCGGTGGATATATACACGAAGGAGCAATTCAAGCTGCAAAAAGATAACCGGGGACGGTATGAATTGACAGCTTTAGAATAAGTTAATTCCCGCTTAAGGGGATGGAGAGGTGGATTATGTACAGAATAGTAAAAAAGGAAGAACTGACCACAAACATTTATTTGATGGATGTGGAGGCAAAGCGTGTGGCAAAGTCTTGTATGCCCGGACAATTTGTCATCGTGCGGATGGGGGAGGACGGAGAACGTATCCCTCTGACAATCTGTGATTATGACAGAGAAAAGGGAACCGTTACTATCGTGTTCCAGTGCGTTGGTGCTGCAACAAAGATGATGGCAGAGTTGAAAGAAGGGGATGCTTTTCATGACTTTGTAGGTCCTCTTGGCTGTCCTTCTGATCTGGTGAAGGAAACTCCGGAAGAACTGAAGAAGAAAAAGATTCTGTTTGTAGCAGGCGGGGTGGGTGCTGCACCTGTATATCCTCAGGTGAAATGGCTCCATGAGAATGGTGTAGATGCTGATGTTATTGTAGGAAGCAAGACGAAGAGCCTGCTGATTCTGGAGAAGGAGATGGAAGCTGTTGCAGGAAATCTCTATGTTACCACGGATGACGGTTCTTACGGAAGAAGCGGTATGGTAACGCAGACAATCAAGGACCTTGTTGCAGAGGGCAAGCAGTATGATGTATGTATCGCCATCGGCCCCATGATTATGATGAAGTTTGTGTGCCTTTTGACAAAGGAACTGAATATTCCTACTGTTGTCAGCTTAAATCCGATTATGGTAGACGGAACAGGAATGTGCGGCGCATGTCGTGTTACAGTTGGAGGAAAAGTGAAATTTGCCTGTGTGGACGGACCGGAATTTGACGGACATGAAGTGAATTTCGATGAAGCCATGAGACGTCAGCAGATTTACAAGACTGCCGAAGGCAGAGCAATGCTGAAAGCGGAAGAGGGGGATACCCATCACGGCGGTTGCGGACAGTGCCAAGGGGATTAAGCAAATCTAAGGCGACATAGGACATTGCCTAATTTGTGCAGAAGAATATGAAATGAGAAAGGGTTAGGATAGAGATGGATGTTTTAAACAAAATTCCTGTCAGAGAGCAGGATCCAAAGGAGCGTGCCACAAACTTTGAGGAGGTTTGTCTGGGATATAATCAGGAGGAAGCAATGCAGGAGGCTTCCAGGTGCATCAACTGCAAGAATGCACAGTGCGTGAAGGGGTGTCCCGTTGCCATTGATATTCCGGCATTTATCCATGAGGTGAAAGAAGGAAATATTGCAGAAGCATATAAGATTATCAGTCAGTCCAGTGCATTGCCTGCAGTATGCGGACGAGTATGTCCTCAGGAAAGTCAGTGTGAAGGAAAGTGTATCCGCGGTATCAAGGGTGATCCGATTTCTATCGGTAAACTGGAGCGTTTTGTGGCAGACTGGGCAAGAGAAAACGGAATTAAGCCGGAAGGCGCTAAAGAGAAAAACGGAAAAAAGGTTGCGGTTATCGGTTCAGGTCCGGCCGGACTTACCTGTGCGGGAGACCTTGCCAAGCTGGGATATGATGTGACAATCTTCGAGGCACTGCATGAGCCCGGAGGAGTACTGGTATACGGCATTCCCGAATTCCGTCTGCCCAAAAAGGCTGTTGTAGCAAAAGAAATTGAAAATGTACAAGCTCTCGGCGTAAAAATTGAAACCAATGTTGTGGTTGGTAAATCGGTAACTATCGATGAGTTGATTGAAGAGGAAGGCTTTGACGCTGTATTTATCGGTTCGGGTGCGGGACTTCCGAAGTTTATGGGAATTCCCGGAGAAAACTCAAACGGTGTTTTTTCCGCTAATGAATATTTGACCAGAAGCAATCTGATGAAGGCTTTTGACGAGAATTCCAACACTCCCATCATGAAGAGTAAAAAGGTAGGTGTTGTAGGCGGTGGTAATGTGGCTATGGATGCAGCAAGAACAGCACTTCGTCTTGGTGCAGAGGTACATATTGTCTACAGAAGAAGTGAAGAGGAACTGCCTGCCAGAGTGGAAGAAGTTCATCACGCTAAAGAGGAGGGCATCATCTTTGATTTGCTCACCAATCCTACAGAAATACTGGCTGATGAGAATGGTTGGGTAACAGGAATGAAATGTATCAGAATGGAGCTGGGTGAGCCTGATGCATCAGGACGCCGCCGCCCCGTTGAAGTACCGGGTTCCGAATTCGTGATGGAACTTGATACGGTTATCATGTCTCTCGGAACTTCACCGAATCCGTTGATTTCTTCTACTACCGAAGGACTTGAGACAAACAAGTGGAAATGTATTGTGGCAGAGGAAGAAAACGGACAGACAAGCAAACCCGGCGTATACGCAGGAGGAGATGCAGTTACCGGTGCCGCTACGGTAATTTTGGCAATGGGGGCCGGAAAAGCAGCAGCAAAGGGAATCGATGAGTATCTTCGTAACAAGTAATTCCAATCATTGGATAAACAGTTAACAACAGATAAGACATTTGGGGAAAGAAGGTAAAGGGTATGCCATGGTGTCCGAAATGCAAAACGGAGTATAGGGAAGGGTTTCAGGTTTGCGCCGATTGCGGCAGTGAATTGGTTGCGGAGCAGCCCGTTGAGGAGCGGAAAGCACCCAAGTGGGAGGCTTATGAAGAGGATATTCCGGGTGTGGAACCCGGTGCCGGCTTCGACGAGGATGCGGAAGACACAGCAAACGAGGCGGAAGAGAACGGCGAAGAATCGGAAGGTTCTGCTGCGGAAAATCGTAAAGAGGAGGCTGCTCAATCCGGCAAATCCGGTAAATCAGGAGGACTTTATCAGGACAGCTCCGAGAGAGCAAGTGAAAACAAATCATCTGCATGGATTCTGCTGATTTTGGGAATCCTGGGACTGATAGTGGTGGTACTGGGTGTAACGGAGGTGCTTCCCATTCATATGGGTAATTCCTATCTGTTCTACGGCGTCATGGGAGCTATTTTCATTCTGTTTGTGGTGTCCGGTATTGTATCCATGAAAAATGCAAAATTCTTTGAGAAGAAGGCGGAGTCGGAAAATTCTCTTCGTACCACACTCATTGAATGGTGTAAGGAGAATTTGGATGCGGCGGAAATAGACGGAAAAATCGGAGCTCAGGGAGTATCTGATGAGGTTTTGTATTTCAGAAGATTTTCGTACATTAAAGAAAAGATGAATCATCAGTTTATGAATCTGGATCAGGGATTCTTAGACAGATTTATTGATGATTATGTCTATGATTCTGTTTTTGAGGGAAAATCCGAATGAAGATTACCATAATCTGCGTGGGAAAAATCAAGGAAAAATTCTACCGTGACGCAGTTGCGGAATACGAAAAGCGTCTGAGCAAATATTGTAAGACGGAAATCGTAGAGGTAGCTGACGAAAAGACACCGGAGGGCGCAAGTGGTGTCTTAGAGGAGCAGATAAAATCGAAAGAAGGCCAGAGAATCCTTGAAAAAATAAAGGATGACGCCTATGTTTGCACTCTTGAGATTGGAGGAAAGAAGCTTTCCTCAGAGGGACTGGCAGAATGGATGGAAAAGCTGACTGTCAGCGGAACCAGCCATATTGTTTTTGTTATTGGCGGCTCTTTGGGGCTTCACGATTCGGTATGCAGCCGTGCAGATATGCATTTAAGCTTCTCCGATATGACTTTTCCACACCAGCTGATGCGGGTAATCTTGACAGAACAGATATACCGGGCTTTCCGGATTATCCATAGGGAACCGTACCATAAATAGCAGAAAAAGGGCAGAACACAAAGTTCTGCCTTTTCCATTTACCAGAAATATGCAGCCGGCAGTCATCAGTGAATATTTGCTTGATTTTCCAACGGAAATCCGCTTTAATTAATTTGTATTCTTTTAACAGGAGGGAGTTATGCCGAAAACAGATTTTCCGGCGGGCATATGGAACCTGGCGAAACTGCAATGAAACAATGGGAGCAAGAGGACTTGTCCGTTAATCAGGTGTTAAGCAGGAATTAAATCATGATAGAATACGAGGATTAGAGGAAATGACGAAGAAACAGAGAACTTTGCAAATCATAGAGAGACTGAAAGCGGAATATCCGGATACAGACTGTACCCTGGAATACGATCAGGCATGGAAACTGCTTGTAAGCGTCCGGCTTGCGGCGCAGTGTACCGATGCCAGGGTGAATGTGGTGGTGGAAAAGCTGTATGAGAAATTTCCCGATGTAAATGCGCTGGCGGAGGCCCCGGTGGAGGAGATTGAGAAAATTGTGCATCCCTGTGGGCTGGGAAATAGCAAGGCAAGAGATATCAGCGCCTGCATGAAGATGCTGAGAGATAAGTATGACGGTAAGGTGCCCGATGACTTTGACAAATTATTGGAACTGCCCGGCGTGGGAAGAAAGAGTGCAAACCTGATAATGGGGGATGTGTTCGGAAAGCCTGCCATTGTCACGGATACACATTGTATTCGTCTGGTAAATCGAATGGGAATTGTGGATGGCGTGAAGGAGCCGGCAAAGGTGGAGAAGGAGCTGTGGAAGCTTGTTCCACCGGAAGAGGGAAACGATTTCTGCCACAGGCTGGTTGATCACGGCAGGGCAGTATGTACTGCAAGAACTGATCCTTATTGCGATAAGTGCTGCCTGCGGGATATCTGTAAAAAGGTTGGGGTGTAATATACAAGGAAGCCGAAAATTACGTAAAGAATCAAGGAATGTGCAGATTTTAGGGTAATGAAAGCCGAACATTACATAAAGAATCAAGGAATGTGCAGTTTTTGGGGTAAAGGAAGCCGAAAATTACGTAAAGAATCAAGGAATGTGCAGTTTTTGGGGTAAAGGAAGCCGAAAATTACGTAAAGAATCAAG
>JALEIR010000046.1 GCA_022769665.1 Lachnospiraceae bacterium
CTATAAGAGCCCCAAATTAGCACGCTATATTATACACCAACTAGGGCTCAAATGCAATGTTATTTCATTTTTTTGATAGCCGATAAACAGCGTGGTTACCCCATTTGTTGGGAATACGCTATATCTCTACGTTATCCGAAATAAACTTCTCAAATTCCTTTCGTTTAACAAGTTTTTTCTTCCCTACATACAGAACAAAAGGACATCTCGGTGATCTGAGCAAGTTCTCCAATTTATTGATACCAATATTGGAATACTCCGCAGCCTCTTTTATGGTGAGTGCGACCTTACAATGGATAGGAACAGTCTGAACCTCCGCCTGCTCCTTGGTATACATACCGGATTCCATGTAATAAGGACTCTGTCCTTTACAATCCTAGCAGAGTCTTGCTCCTGCACCACGCGTAAGGCTCTGCCTTTACAATCCGTTCAAGGTTGCACCTTGAAAATCTACTTGCTGATAAAACAGAAATGGACCACTACCTTTATCATGTGGTAGTGATCCATTTATCTTTCATCGGAATTTTACTTAAAAAAACATACCAATTGCCCGATATAAATAATAGATTTTCAATGTATTTCAAAGTAAAATTGTACATTAGAAAGGATGTGCTTCTTTAATGGACAAAATAGAAAAATTAAAAGCAGCTTGGGCGCTTTATTTTTCAAAAAACAATATTAGTCCTGTGACTAATAAATCAATATAATCTTGCCACATCACAGCGAACGAAACCATTTTTTGCTACTATCAATTAAATGGAAAGAAAGAACTGGTAATAACAGATGCTGCCATTTATTTTGAAAAAGTAAGATGGAGTTTAGCTAACATTTGTAAATTTGCAATATATCAATCCAACACAAAATTATTTCTTGTAAATGCGACCGGGACTACCTACTGCATTACATTCGCTGAAAGTTTTGAAGCCAAAAATTTTATGAGGCTTGTTATTTCTATGCAAGAATACTGGCTCTTTGCTGCAACAAATGGTATTAAACATAGACAAGAATTATTTGATTATGCCCAATCATCTCTAAAATCAGCCATCATAAATTCAATTTCTGTAGCAGAAGAAATTCTATATATCTCTCAATTTCTTTTAAAGCATTCCGATTTTAGAAGAGAAATTGGACTCACTCTTATTGAATACAAACTAATCAGAGGAGATTTTGATTCCATATTAAGATGCGTCATCACATTGTCCTCGGAATTAGATGATAATACTATACTGCAATATATTGATAGTCTTATCAAGAAACACGTTCCAACAAATGTGCTTTATAATGAAGCTTATTTTCAGAATGCATATCAATCAGAGCTCATTAAACAAATTGCTATTATGTTTTCCACATACACTAAGCAACTCGTTCAAATGACTTTATGCGTTCCTGTTCTGCCTTAATGTCAATGCTTCCTGGAAGCTTACTTCCATGCAAAGCCCTAAGACCTTCCTCTGAGATATTAACCTTAACCACAGGATTGTTCTTTCCAATCTCGGTTTCATTATATCTTACCGGATTGCTGTTTTGTACCTTAGCCGAACCAAGCAGGTTCATCTGTGGCGGCTGATAGGTTCCGTTTATATTTCCAAAAAGATTAACCGGCATGCTCTTGTCTCCCTTCTATAAGTTATCCTTCCAAATCACCGGCAGAAGCCTCCATGCCTGATTCCTGCGCACCTGTTTCAGGTATATCGGGAAGTTCCCCTGTAGCCTCGGCATTTTCTGCAGCAGCTTCGGGATCATATTCACCGCCTTCTTCATCCCAGAGGGAATCATAATCTTTTGCCTTATGATTCTTCATCTGCTTCATCATGGCCTGCGCCTGTTTTGCCGCGGCGTATAGTTTATCGTTTGCTTCTTGAAGCTTCTTCTCATCAGAATACGGAACATTATCGCCTCTGGACATCCTCATGGCTGTTGTCATGATCTTACCCATCGTAGCCGCATATCCGGTTTCGGGATCGGATTGCTGTCTCGCAACCTCCGCGTTCCATGCAGCAGTATACTGTTCTATCAGTCCATCAAGGACTTCCTGATTCTTCTTAAATTCTTCGTCCGAAGCCTCTACGGAAAGCTGCAAGGTTGCCGCTTCTTCCTCGAACTTTTTATCGCCCGTCAGCTCAAACTTCTTTTTCGCCTCATCCCTTTGCTTTGCGAGGCTTCTGGTCTGATTCACAAGTACCTGTCGGTATTCTCTGTATTTAGGGATGACTTCGCCCAATTTCATAATCATCACCCCCTGAAATCGACATGACCGCCGACCATACGCTCGGAGGCTGTCATAACTCTGTTTGCTGCGCTATCATAGGAATAGCTTTGTACCTTTGAAAGCAGTTCATCAGCGGAATCTGCCTCAATGGTCACATATTCTTTTCCGTAGACTTCCACAACCTTATCGTGTATCTTCTTTTCTATCTCCGGCGGGATCTCGTCATTATCGGAATCCGCTTTTTCAGTTCTCTTTTCCCTTAATTTCTCCAACCGCTCCTGGCGTTCCTTCTTCTCAGCCTTCTTGTGTTCTCTGGCTTTCTGCTCTTTCTTCTCCGCCGCTTTCTTTTCTATGCGCTTTTTCTGTAGATCCTGAGATTTTTCTACCGTAGCAAAGAAGCTCTCTTTACCATTTGAATCTACCGACATACCAAAGTTCTTAACACTTGCTCCGCTACTTGTAAGACTGTTCTTTGCCTCAGCCATCTTCGTCTGTGACATAGCGATAATCCCTTCATATTTCTTCCTGAAGGACTCATCCGTAGCCATGCGTTCAAGCTTTTCCTCGTCAATAAGAACAACCATCTTATTTGCGTTACCATAAGCCGCCGCATTAGCCTGAACCTGGGCTTTCATATCCTTGCTGACAGCAATAAACTCCATGTTATGAAACTTTCCCTTTAGCTGGTTATAATAATCTTTCGCCTTATCCGAAAGTTTAACATCACCAATGGTATTCCCGTATTCTGTTGTCTTTGGTACAAGGGAACTTTTAGTATCGATTGGAGTAAAGCCTTTTGTTTCAACTTTAGAAGTCTGGCTCTCCTTAGAAGAATTGCTTGACGCAACTTTAGAAGAAGTCGGTTCGTATGTGCGCTCCGACCCTTTATTGATCTGATTTGACTGCTGATACGCAGAAATACCACTAAGACCTGCCATATTGCTCTACCTCCCTGTAGATAAACATTGAAGTCCTTTTCAATGCATAAAAAGACAGTTGTAGTTATCTTCTATCTATTTATCGGAGAGATACTTACAAAAATTAACCCCGAAAACAAAATTTCCGGGGCTTTTTGAAAAGAATTATCATTTTACCTTATCCAATCCCAGGCGTCGCCTGTAAATGTAAGGTTATCCTTGGATATGTTTCCGCCTAAAAACTTAGTCCAAAAGTCTTTCATTCCGGCAAATCTGAGGTTCTCATCGTTCTTGAAGCTTGCAATTAAGTCATCAACTCGCTTCGCATCTTCGGGCGACTGGAATTTTAGTTCCCAGCTTGAAAGGACTTTACCGTTCTGGCATTTTTTACTGCTGATCCCGTCTGCTCCTATACAGGTGATCGTCCATACTTTTTCCTTTTCATCATCCTCTTCAACAGATGCACACTCGGTAGTGCTTTCGGAATAAGACACTCCCACAGATGTGCTACCGACAATCTGAACTTCCTGGTACTTTGACAGAGCATGGCTCTCCATCTTCTGCGCTTCTTTTGCCGTCATTAGAACAGTCTGGTCATCTGTCTTAAGCTTCTTCGTCCAGTTTTTCTCATGATCAACTCCGTCTTCTGAAGAAACTTCACCGGATTCTGCGGTTTCCGAAGATGCTCCGGCATCAAATCCAGTTGCAACCGCTAAAGCTGCGGCTGATGCAGCAATTGTTCTCATCTCGGGATCAGCTTCCATAGCTGCCTTTTGAGCAGCTTCGTCCTGCATCTCCTTCATTTCACGCAGACGTTCCTTAAAAGCGTCTATATAATTATCAACGCCTTCAAGCATCTTATCCCATTCTTCACCGGACATATCGCGCCAGTCTTTTTCCTCTTTCAGTTCCTGCGCCGATAACTTGTGAGCATCTTCAAACTTCTTGATCGCATCCGATAAATCTGCTGTTTTTGAAGTGGTATTTGTATAATATGTGCTAACTCCACTATAAGCACTTACACCCGCTACTACCATCTTAACTCCTTTCCGCAACCAATCTGCTTTCAATGACCGTATTGATCCTAAATAAAGTAATAGCTGAAAAGATGGTATTTGCATTCTCCTCGGCTTCTACAGATCTATCCGTATCGGCTTCTTCCTTAACTTTTGCCTGATCATCTGCTTTATCCGTTACATTCTCAACGGTCTCGATTTCTTCCTCATCGAGCTCATTAAGCTTCTTTGTGCAATGATTATACTGAGCGATAGCCCTCATTATGGCATTAAGATCAGCCGGCGAAAACATCCCTGCAGCTTTTGACAGATCCCCAAAGTTATCCACATTTACCTTAAGGTTTCCACCACTTGGAAGGCTTATGTTCAAGACATTCTTCGGATTTGACATGTCGCCAAGGCATATGGAATTTGTCTTATAATCACAGACAAAAGTCACCCCGTTATACTCGATCAGTCCATCCTTTGCAAGATGGCTATATGGGCATTTTTGCTGTTTTTCTCCAAGAATCTTTGAAAAAGAAGAACTCCTGTCTGTTGAATCGGTCTTTCTTTCGCCTTGAAGTGATAGCAAATCAAAGCTCTTTGCATTTTGGACCTCATTTATTCCCATTTCTGTCCTTTCCGCAGCTCATCTGTCAATCCGAGCCGCACCGCTCCCCGGAAAGGTCCGA
The DNA here is from genome assembly GCA_022769665.1 of Lachnospiraceae bacterium. Taxonomy (GTDB): domain Bacteria; phylum Bacillota; class Clostridia; order Lachnospirales; family Lachnospiraceae; genus Acetatifactor. The sequence continues at coordinate 4,817 of JALEIR010000046.1, forward strand.
GCGGTATTCAACTATCTATGAATATTTATATCAGTCCGCCACCCGCAAATGTACCGGCTTCATACGCTAATAATATCCCTGCTACTTTAGGATCCGATTCCATTTACATTAATAGTATTGTTCATATCATCACCGACCTTTTTCTATAAATACAAACCATTAGGGAGTGATACTCCAGCTCCATAAGCTGTTAACACACTTTCTGGGGTATCTCCAAAAGCAAATGTCCCCAATCCAAGCATCTGCTCATTAAGAACAGCTTCTATACTTCTCCTGTGATAAATCTCTTCCTGAATACGTCTACGTTCATCTGCAGCCTCTTGGCTCCGCTCAATACTTTCCTGCCTTTCTTTAGCTTTTTTCTCTCTTTTTGCTTTCTGCTCTGCTTCAAATTTAGCTATCTTTTCCGGTGATTCCTCACCGCTCAGGTAATGTGTCACGGTTCCATCTTCGTGTATAACTAACCCTTCAGACGTTTTCCTATGCCCTATCATTGCCATAAATGCATCAGTCTTGGGGACACCGTAATTAAAATAATCTGATATTTTCTTCTCATAATAAGCCGCCTTCTCCGGATCATTTGCCATCTGCTCCAAAATATTAGGTGCAATTGCCACATTTCCGGAACCAGCAGTTCCGCCAGCAAATCTATCCATACTGTTCTGATCTTTTCCAACGCTTGCTACTGTAATCGGACATCCAAATTTACTTTGCAAGCTGTTTTTATAGGCTTCTACTACATCATCTGACGATGTTGCCTTATTCAACGAACTTGCAAAATCGGATGATGAAACCGATTTATTTCTGACCTGATTTGCATAAACTTGTACACTTGCCACGCCGCCTAAACTACTAATATTCATATTCCACCTCCGTCATTCGTTCTGACTTTAAACCCGCATCGCTAGTGTAAAATACGAGCGATATCAAATATTTACAGATAATCTAAAAGATTCGTCCATCTATTGATGTTCTTCCAATTCCTATCATTATTCAGTTCTAATTCAAGCTGTTGCTCAAACCAACTTCTGTAATCAACAATCGTATTTTCATTTGCGTTAGGAATCCTGTGCTGCAAGTATAAATGTGCCACTAACAAATCAGGCGCGGGATTCTCAATTTTACCCTCCGCCTCCAAATGATACATTCTTACAGACAGGTCAACCATATTACAGGAGGAAGCGTTTACCTTTTCTGCATCAACTATCCGTTCTTCTTCCTTTCCGTTGTCATATTTTAGTTTTACCAGATATTCTGAATCGGCCCCTTCGTTCTTGTATACCTCAGCACTATATCCAAACGGGCCATCGTGCCAATGCCATAATGGCTTGTCAGCATACACCTTAGTCTGCGATTCTCCAACGCTCATGGTTCCTTCCGCTGTATTAAACTTATTCTGCACAATATCAGCAAACGAAGTTGAAACCTGTACTTCATCTGTGCTTGTTTTCTTAGCGTAATTACTGTTAATTAATCCGTAGTTTCCTATTCCGATTACATTCATAAACTATCCTTTCAAGCGAATAACCTGGTTACTACTGCAACGCGTCCCAGATACTCTGTTTACATTTACGCTCCAACAGAAAACGTGGGCATACTGTCATATACTTCTGTAAGCGGGCTCCAGTTCTTTAGATCAAAACTATCGTCTTCTTCATCCTCTGCATCAGAAAAGACATCCCCGCTTTCCTTTCCCTCTTTATCTCCCTCTTCAACTGTATTCGGGAGTTTCTCATAAGCACCTGATTTATGAAATTCTGTCGAAATACGATTGACAGCCGCAAAGATGTACTCCCTGTCAGGATCATTTTTTGATATGCCACTTAGGGCAGAAGATATGATCTGGTCAGCCTCTTCCTTGCTCTTTGCATGCTTTAACTGTTCTTCTACAGCTTCTGCCATTCTTTGTACCCTCAAAACATGTGCGTACATGATGGGATTGGTTTTTCTTAAATAATCCATTTCCTTCTGCGAAAGCTTTTTTCCCGACTGAAGCTTGGCAGTTATCTGAGCATCCATCCTTGAGCGGTCTTCTTCAGACATCTTTTCTACGTCATTTCCGTTTTCTAAGATATACTGAGCCAGTTCTTTTGTTGTCGTAATCTTTTTAGGCTCTTCCTTTTTTAGATTCAGGCAAATATTCATAAGGCTTCTCCAAATATATGTAATACAATGTTGATCCTCAAAAGAAAAAGCGCATTTTTCAACGAATATCAATCCATTGAAAAACACGCTTCCATCGCTATTTAGTATATCGACAGATTAAATGATTTCCTTAACCGCATAAGAAATAATTTACATTTAAATTCAGAATCTTATATCTATTAGCCATTTTCAATATTTTTTCGTTTTTGGCTAATAGAAGCATGGCATTAAAAAACAGCACCGGACATTTGACTATCCGATGCTGTGTTCTGTATTTTTAACTGCCAACCTGGGGATTCAATAATTTGTCGCAAATGAAATATTGTTATAATCGTTTTCTTGGGCTCCCAAAATCGAGCACCATATCGGGCACCACAAGGGCACCAATTTTCTATAAAATATATGAACCTATAACAAGTTATATGTGAGATGAATTTTTCCCAAGTCCAGTGTATATGCGGTTTCAAAGAGATTTAATAAGTTTTATGGAGATACATGAAATAGGACTTCATATAACGATTCCTAGTTTCATATCTTCTCCTTTTGTTTGGGGACGTTTCTTTTGTCACGGCCAGCGCCCTTTGCCACGCCGCCTTTTTATGCTCCCCAGAATATTTCTTACTATCAAAAAACCAGACGTGTCAATGCTACCACAGAAATTAGAAAAACTCAATATTTTACTATTTACTTTTTTCTGAAAAGTTGTATGATATGAGCATAGAATTTGCATATTCTTATGTAATCTAATTTTTTCGGTGTTGTTCTTTCTTCAGAAGCAAAACACTACTCGTGGTTTTTCAACCGCTTTGCCTCATCTTATGAAAACAAAAATACAACATTTGTTGGGAGGAACTTTATTTGCCAAGACATTCACGAAAAAAAGCTTCAACTCAGACCTATCATGTAGTTATTAAAGGAGCCGACAGACAATTACTATTTGAGGAAACAAAGGATTATAAAAAGTATTTAGATATTTTGGAATACTATAAAGAAAAATTACATTTTGAAATTTATGCATATTGCCTCATGTCAAATCATGTTCATCTGTTAATCCATCACCCGGAAACGGTTTCTCTTGAATCCATATTCAGACACATAAACACAACCTATGCTACTTGGTTCAATTTGAAATACAATCGTACCGGTTTTGTTCAGGATGGACGCTATTTCAGCGAACCTGTTGAAACCAACCGTTATCTGCTTACCGTTGTAAAATACATTCATTATAATCCAACCAAAGCAGGACTGGAACAATCACCCGGAACAGATTACCCATGGAGCAGCTACCATGATTATCAATCGAAAACTTTCGGTTTAACCGATATCGACTTTGTCCTTAAGCTATTGGGTTCACAAGAACACTTTACAGCCATGCATAGCAACGTTCCGAATGATGATTGTTTTGATATTCATAAATCTCGCAAAAGAATACCTGATGATGTAGCCAAGGATATCATTATGCAAAATTGTGCATGCAATTCGACAACAGATTTCCAAAAACTTTCATTATTGAATCGAAACAGTGCCATCCTTCTTTTGCATGAAAAAGGTCTCTCGGTCCGACAGTTGAATCGTCTCACCGGGACACCTCGAGGAGTGATTGAAAGGCTTATAGCAAAAAAGAACGATAAGTAACCAAAGGGCGCTGGTCGTGGCAAAAGAACCGTCCCTAGTATTTCCTCTTATTCTTCAGTTCCTCATAGAGAAGACAATAATTCTCATATCGCATCCTGCTGATCTTTTCCTCCGCCACAGCATCCCTGATACCGCAGACCGGCTCGTTGATGTGGGCGCATCCTCCAAACTTACAGTATTTCTCATAGGGTGCAAACTCCGGATAATACTGTGCAAGCTGCTCTTTCTCCAAATCGAACAATCCCAGCGAGCTGAAGCCCGGTGTATCCAGAATATAGGTATTCTCCCAGGCTGCCAGAAGTTCCGTATGTCTGGTGGTATGCTTACCCCGCTCTATCTTTGCGCTGATTTGTCCTGTCTCCATTACCGTCTGTGCCTGCAGACAATTGACAATCGAAGACTTGCCCACTCCGCTGGGGCCTGCAACAGTCGTGGTTCTGCCATCCAGCATTCCTTTCAGCTGTTCCATGCCCTTCCCCTGCCTTGCACTGACTGTCAGGGTTCGATAACCACAGGAGGCGTATATCCGTTCATACTCCGCTCCATCCCCGTCTTCGTCTATATCCTGCTTGTTAAAGCAGATAATGCAGGGGATGTTCTGCTGTCCCATCATAATCAAGAATCTGTCAAGCAGGTTGAAGTTAGGTTTGGGCTTGACAATGGAAAAAATCACCAGTGCCTGATCCACATTGGCCACAGCAGGACGAATCAGCTCACTCTTCCTCGGAAGAAGCTCGCTGATATTGCCCAGTGCCTTTTCCTCATCCAGCACATCCAGTACCACATCATCTCCAACCAACGGCTTTTTATGATCTTTTCGGAACACGCCCTTGGCTTTACATTCATACAGACAGCCCTCCGCATGTACATAGTAAAAACCGGCAATTCCCTTTACTATTTTTCCCTGCATGCACACATTACTCCGCTGTAAATTCAATTCTTCTGGTAAAGGATTTACTTTCCGTAGTCCCCGGAACAGTCACCTCATTGCCATTCTCATCCGTTGTTGTACTTCCCGGTGTCGTCACCTCATAAGTCAGGGTAAGGGTTCCGCCCGCAGAAGACAAGCCATAATAATTTGCCGCATATGGGAAGCTTGAGGTACTGGTCTCCAACAGCACGGTTCCGTCATCAGCCACCAGTTTCAGGTTCACGGAAGATCCGGATACAAAGTCCGGGGCCTCCGAAACGGTAGGTGCCGAGATACTGGCATTACATTTGTATGTGGCCGCCTGTGGCTCGGGTCCCTTGCTTACTTTAATGTCAACTATAGTCCCTTCCTCTACCCAGGAGCCGTGAGAATAGCTCTGATAGCAAATCAGGCCTTCCGCGTATTCATCGTTGTACACATAAGAGACCGTTCCGATATCCAGCTTCGCCTCGTGAGCTTCCACGGTTCCGTCCATCTCCGTTAAGCCCATCAGATTCGGCACCCGTGTTTTTGCTTCTTCCACACCCAGACTCACTGTCAGGGTCACGTTGGTTCCCTTTGCCACTTTCCCCCCGGGTACCGGCGTCTGTGCCGCAACAATCCCGGCAGCCACCGTATCCGAATATGCTTCCATTCTGGTAACCGCAAATCCCAGTGCTGTCAATGTAGAATTAGCTTCCTCATAGGTAATTCCGGTAACGGAAGGCACCTCCACACCCTGTGGACCTGCACTTGCAATCAGTGTGATGGTACTGCCTTTTGGAACCTCTGTCCCCATCTCCACACCGGCTTTGATTACGATGCCCGCATCAACCACATCGGACTCTTCATAGTTAACTTCCGACTTCAGGCCAAGCTCCGCCAAAACATTTCTGGCATCCTCTACCATCAATTTTTCCACATCGGGCATTGTCACATATTCCACACTCTCCGCGGAGGATTCCTCAGAGATTTCATCTGTCTGAATCGGACTTCCGGACTCATTATCGTCCTTGCCCATTCCTTTAAACACATTAATGGCGAGAATAATCACAATGATGCAAATCACAACGCCTGCCGCCACGGCCAGCAGTGTTGTCACCTTTTCCATTCTTGGATTATAGTCATAATCCTCTCCGTCATCGGAGTTCTCTCCGTTATCATACAAGGAAGCCGTATCAGAGCGGAGCCGCATCGTCTCCTCGCCCCTCTGGTATTTTTCCTGATATTCCTCCTGATACGCGGCCCGACGCTTAATCTGTGCCATCTCACCGTCCGTAATCATTCTGGTGTTACTCTCCATATCCGGATCGTTTTGCACCACAAAATCTTCCTCCGGATTCATGAGCGATTGTTTTAAATCGGCAATCAGCTCCGCCATATTCTGATATCTGCGGTCAGGAGATTTCTGACAACATTTCAGCACAATACTCTCAACCGCTGTCGGTATCTCAGGCACAAACTCCTTGGGAGAAGGCATTTCCTCCTGAATGTGTTTGATTGCAATGGCTACCGTAGTCTCTCCGTTAAAAGGTACTCTTCCGGTGAGCATCTCAAACATGGTAATTCCCAGTGAGTAAATATCACTCTTCTCGTCACTGTAGCCTCCTCGCGCCTGTTCCGGTGAGGTATAATGTACAGAACCCATCACATTGGACGTGATGGTATTACTGGTAGCTGCCTTGGCAATACCGAAATCCGTCACCTTTACTTTTCCGTCTTTGGAAATGATAATATTCTGGGGTTTAATATCGCGATGGATAATGTGATTATTGTGAGCCGCTTCAATTCCCATGCTCACCTGTATTGCAATGCTGACTGCCTCTTTGTAAGACAGTCTTGCTTTCTTTTCAATATACTTTTTGAGAGTAATCCCCTCTACAAGTTCCATGACAATGTAGTAAATGCCGTTTTCCTCACCCACATCATACACATTTACGATATTGGGATGCATCAGTCCGGCAGCTGCCTGGGCCTCAATTCTAAATTTTGAAACAAAATTTGCGTTTTCACTAAACTCCTGTTTCAGAACTTTTACCGCAACAAAACGGTTGAGTTTATGACATTTTGCTTTATAAACATCCGACATGCCACCGGTTCCGATTTTTTCCAATATCTCGTACCGGTCACCTATCATCATTCCAATCTTTATCATACATGCTCTCCATACTAACTAAAAATGAATGTCCGGGTCCTACCCCAACGGCTCAATCAATATCACACTGATATTATCCCTGCCGCCGTTCTCGTTTGCTTTGCGGACCAGCTCCTCCGCTTTCTCCACAATATCCCGGGCTCCATCCAGTATCATACGGATTTCTTCATCCTCCAACATATTGGTCAGCCCGTCTGTACACATGAGAATCAAATCTCCCTCCTTCAGCTTTACACTAAAGAAATCTGCCTTCACCTGATCCTCTGCGCCTACCGCTCTGGTAATGATATTTTTATCCGGATGGTTTCTGGCTTCCTCACGTCCCAGTCCACCGCTTCTGACCATTTCCTCCACCCAGGAATGGTCTCTTGTTATTTGTCTGATTTTATGGCCGCTCACTACGTATAATCTGCTGTCGCCCACATTTGCAACATGCAATTCATCCCCAACGCATACGGCAGCTACGACAGTAGTACCCATGCCTTCCAGTTCCGGCGCTTTTCCGGCGCATTCCCGTACTGCGGTGTTGGCATCGGCAATCGCCTGTGCCAAAGCTTTTTCCGGCAGTTTTTCATCGGTGCTTCCGATTCTTTCCACAATGGTATTCACAGCCAGCTTCGATGCATAATCACCTGCATTGTGACCTCCCATTCCGTCTGCCACGACGAAAAGATTCGGCATGGCTCCCACCGGCTGCTCCGAGGTGTACACATAGTCCTGATTCAATTTTCTTCTTCTACCGATATTGGTAACGGAAAACGTCTTAAGCACGCGCTGTTTCCTCCAAAGTCCGCAGGGCATCGGTATGCTTGCGTCTGAGCTGCCCGCATGCACCGTCTATATCCCTGCCCATTTCCCTTCTAATAGTAACATTTATTTTGTTTTTTTCAAGTTTATTTTTAAATGCCTGTATTCTCGCCGACTCGGATTGAACAAAATCCCGTTCCTTTATGGGGTTTACGGGAATCAGATTGACATGGCAGCAAAGCGGTCCCGCCAATGCCGCCAGCTCCGCCGCATCCTCATCCGTATCATTGACTCCGCCCACCAGACTGTACTCAAAAGTAATTCTCCGCCCTGTCTGTGAGAAATAGTACTTACATGCCGACATCAGCTCTGCGATAGAGTATTTGTTTGCAATGGGCATCAACCTTCTTCTCTTCTCATCGGTAGTCGCATGCAGTGACAATGCCAAGGTAATCTGGAGCTTCTCTTTTGCAAGCTGCTTCATCTTTGGCACAATCCCGCAGGTTGACACCGTCACGTTGCGCTGGCTGATGTTTAGTCCGTTCTCATCGGTGAGAATATGGATAAACTTTAACAGGTTGTCATAATTATCCATCGGTTCACCCGTTCCCATTACAACCACATTGGACACTCTTTCTCCCGTCAGCCGCTGAATGGAATAAATTTGATCCAGCATTTCCGACGGGCGGAGATTCCGCTCCAGACCATCCAGTGTAGAAGCACAGAAACGACACCCCATGCGGCAGCCGACCTGTGACGAAATACAGACGCTGTTTCCATGTTTATACTGCATCCAGACACTTTCCACAACATTTCCGTCAGACAGCCCGAACAAAAACTTTTTTGTGCCGTCCAGTTTCGACTCCTGTATTTCCACAGTTTCAAGCGAGGTATAGCTGAATTTCTTCCCGCATTCCTCCCGCAGAGATTTGGAAAGATTTGTCATCTCTTCAAAACCTGCTGCCAACTTAACATGCATCCACTGATACATCTGCTTTGCCCGAAACGCCTTTTCTCCCATTACTGCAAGCTCTGCGGTCAGTTCCCCGAGTGTCATTGACTTAATATCTGTTTTTTCTTCCATTGTCATTCCCTTATTCTTCAGGCCGCACAAATCCGGCGATAAAAAAGCCGTCAGCTTCCATATAACCCGGCAAAAGCTGAATACAGGCTTTTTCTTCTTCCTCAGACAATTCCCCGTCGCTTTTCATGGATGCTCTCCTGATAGCAGTAACTCTTCTCTTCTGCTCCAATAAACATCCGGGCAGCCTGTCTTCCAGACTTTTTGGGATAAATCCAAGTTCCTCGGTCAGGAATCGCATCATATCCTCATTTTCAGCCCTGTCTATGGTACAGGTACTGTAAAGAAGCGTTCCTCCCGGTCGAACATATCCGGCACAGGTTCTCACAATTCTTTTTTGAAGGTCTGATAAATTTTTCAGTCCTTCGGGGCTTACGTGGTACTTGATGTCGCGTTTTTTCCCAAGAATTCCCAGACCTGAACAGGGGACATCCAAAAGCAGCACATCAGCTTTCTCTTTATATGCCTCATCAAATTGTGTGGCATCCCAAACTTGTATTTCTATGTTCTCCGCACCCATGCGGTCTGCGTTTTCCCGGATAAGCCCTGTCTTTTCTTCCGACACATCACGGCTCAATACCTTTGCTGCCCTTTCTGCCGCCAGAAGAGACTTTCCTCCCGGTGCTGCGCAGGCATCCAGTACAAAATCCCCTGCTTTGATTCCCGCAGCTTCCACCGCCAGTGCCGAGCTTATATCCTGGACAATCCACTGTCCCTCTGCAAATCCCGGCAACCCCGTCATATTACCGCCGTATTCCATGGTATATAAATAGGGCAGATAGCTGCTTCGTTGCAGTATAGCACCCTCATTCTCCATTTTACGACAAATATCTTCCCGCTCCTTTGCGGAAAGATCGGTTCGAAATCTCAGAGATACGGGATGAATTTCCAAAAGTCCCCTAAGCATTGTTTCCGTTATTTCTTCCGCATATTCATCCAGCCAATGCTGTACCAGCCACTCCGGCATGGAGTACTCCACAGAAAGTCTTGCCGCCGGATTCGTCTTTTCATCCGGCAGGGGCAAATGCTCCTTATTTCTGGAAATATTCCTCAGCACCCCATTGACAAAACCGCGCAGATTGCCGAACTTTCGCTTCGCTGCCAGCTTACAAGCCTCGTTGCACACTGCACTGTCGGGGACCGTATCCATATAGAGCAGCTGATAAACACTCATTCTCATCAGACATCTGATCAGGGGCTTCATCTTTCTCACCGGAACCGAAGAATAATGGTTTAAATAATAATCCAATTCTATCTGCCGCTCGACGGTTCCCTCCGTCACTCTCTTGATAAAGGACTTATCCCTGACCTCCAGATAATCGTATTTGTCCAAAACTGCCTTTAACAGTTGATTTGAATACTGCCCTTCCCTCTCCAGGGAAAGCAAAGTATCCAACACAATTTCTCTCACATTTTCCACGGTTGCTTAATCTCTCCTTCTGCGGTTACCGAACAGAAGAATCAAACGGAGCAGCTGTAAAATTGAGGATGCGGCCGCTGCCACATATGTCATGGCTGCCGCGCCCAATACTTTCTTGCAGCCGGTATTTTCCTCGGTGCTCATCAATCCGTACTGGTCAATCTTGGCGATGGCTCTGGATGAAGCGTTAAACTCCACCGGTAAAGTCACCAGCTGAAAAAGCACAGACAGGGAAAATGCCCAAATACCGATTTGAATCAAAATATTGTTAAAACTTAAGATTATTCCCAGAATAATCAGGGGAATTCCCAACTTGCTGCCGATATTGACCACAGGAACCAAAGCGGTTCTGAAATTTAACGGTGCATATCCCTTTGCGTGCTGAATGGCATGGCCACACTCGTGAGCTGCCACGCCCACCGCCGTAACGGAAGCACTGTTATAATTCTGATAAGCCAGTCTTACCGTATTTGTTCTGGGGTCATAATGGTCCCCGGAATCCGACTGCAGGCACTCAATCTGTACATTATACAAGCCCTCGTTATTCAGAATGCGTCTTGCCGCCTCTGCTCCGGTCAGCCCGGTTGAATTTCTGACCTTGTCGTATTTCTTCATAACACGGTTTACATGAGCACTGGCTCCCATACAGAGAAGCATTCCGACAATGACTAAAATATAGGTAAAATCATAATAAAAATACGGCATATTTTCCTTCTTCCTTTCTGAAATTCACATATTCAAATCAAAAATTGTTATGCCTGAGAGAAGTTTCCCAGCATGTCGCCGGGTACCATCCTGACTCCCAACAGGAAATCGTGAGCTGTCATTCTCTTTTTCCCTTCCAGCTGAAGTTCCAGGATTTTCAGACTTCCCTCTCCAGCAGCTACCGTCACGGCCTCCTTGTCCACCCGTAAAATTTCTCCGGGCTTCCCTTCGGTTATCTCTTCCCCTGTCTCCGGTACGGCTTTCCAGATTTTCAGCTGCTTCCCTTTATAAAAAGTATAAGCGCTGGGCCATGGAGTCATTCCCCTGATCAATCTGTCAATGGCCACTGCGGATCTTGAGAAGTCAATCTCTCCCATGGTCTTTTCAATAATCGATGCGTAACAGCTTGCGCTGTCATCCTGCTTTTGGGGAATCAGTTTTCCTGCCTCCAACAGCGGCAAGGCCTCTACAATTGCCTGGCCTCCCAGCAACTTCAGCTTGTCATGCAGTGTTTCATAATTGTCGTCCGGGGCAATCTCCACCTCCTTCTTGTAGAGCATATCTCCGGTATCGATTCCGGCATCCATCTGCATTATCGTGACTCCTGTTTTCTCTTCACCGTCAATAATCACATGCTGAATAGGAGATGCGCCTCTGTATTTGGGCAGCAGGGACGCATGGATACAAAGACATCCGAATCTGGGAATATCCAGAATTTCCTGTGACAAAATCTGTCCGAAAGCCGCAACAATATAAATATCCGCCGGATACCGTTTCAACTCCGCCACCGCCTCCGGCTTTTTAATCTTTATCGGCTGCATTACCGGAATCCCATGCTCCAGCGCACAGACCTTCACGGGAGGTGCGAGAAGCTCCTTACTTCGCCCTTTGGGTCTGTCCGGCTGTGTCACCACAGCAACAATCTCATGTCCGGCTTTTATCAATGCTTCCAAAGCTCCCGCTGCAAATTCGGGAGTTCCCATAAACACAATTTTCATAAAATATTGTCCTCTTATTCCTCATCATCCTCGTCATAGCTTACATCCTGAAGCGGTCCCTCTGCCTTTTCCACATAAAGATGGCCGTCAAGATGATCCAGTTCATGACAAATTGCTCTGGCCAGAAGCTCTGTTCCCTCCAGCTCAAACTCATTCATATTCACATCCAGTGCAACCGCTTTGACATAGTTTGGTCTGGTAACCTGTCCCGATTTTCCGGGCACGCTCAGGCACCCTTCCTGTCCGGTCTGTTCCCCGCTCGATTCCACAATTCTGGGGTTAATCAAAATGTGGGGGTCATCCCCTGTTGTATCAATGACCACAATTCTCTTAAGCACCCCCACCTGAGGCGCTGCCAGTCCAACTCCGTTTGCCTCATACATGGTCTCCAGCATATCTTCAATCAACTCTTTGATTCTGGGAGTCATTTCCGTGACAGCCTTACATTTTTTTGTCAGTACTTCATCTCCGATTTCACGTATGTTTCTGATAGCCATATTCTTTCACTCCGTCGACTAATCGACCTTCTCCTTCCTTTTATCCAATCTGTCACATCGTATTCATGGGGTCAAAGTCAAACTGTACCGTCTCTGTTTTCAGTTGCAGCCCCTGAATCCTCTGTTCCAGCAAATCCTTTACTTCTACCAGTCTACCATATTTTGCACATTTCACATAGAAAACAAATCTAAAAATATCATTAATTCTTCCGATGGTAGCCGGTGCGGGACCGATAATCCGGATATCATCTTCCTTTCCGGCAGCGTTTTTTTCGTTTCCCGTTCTGACAGGCTCCCTGCTTTCCGGCAGTCTTGCAGTCTCAGCAAGCAGCTCCGCCAGACTTTTTCCTCTGTTTTCCTCCTCCGCAAATATCTGCACCGCCAACATATGTGCAGCCGGAGGATAGCCGCCCAGCTCCCGATACAAAATCTCTTCATTATAGAAGCCTTCGTAATTCTGCTCTGCCGCGTAGCAGACAGCATAATGCTCCGGCTGATAGGTCTGAATGACAGCCTCGCCGGGCAGCGTTCCGCGCCCCGCTCTTCCCACAGCCTGGGTCAGCAGTTGAAAGGTTCTCTCTCCCGCGCGGTAATCGTTTGCGCTTAAGGACAGGTCTGCCGCCAACACTCCCACCAACGTCACCCCCGGAAAATCATGCCCTTTTACAATCATCTGGGTGCCGATCAGGACATCCGCCTCGCGGTTGGAAAAAGCTGATAATATCTTCTCATAGCTGTCCTTGGTTTTTGTGGTGTCTCCATCCATCCGCAATGTTCTTACACCCGGAAACATTTCCTTCAGTTTTTCCTCAATCTGCTGGGTTCCCGCTTTAAAGCCGCTGATGTATTTGGAGCCGCACTTTGGGCACATCTTAGGTCTCGGCTCGCTGTATCCGCAATAGTGGCACATCAGCATGCCGTTTTTATGTTCCGACAAAGACACATCGCAATGGGGACACTTCAGCACCTTTCCACAGGACCTGCAGGATATAAAGCCGGCATAGCCGCGCCGGTTTAAAAACAGAATACTCTGCTCCTGTTTTTGAAGTCTGTCTGCCAAAAGTTCCTGCAACTTTCTGCTGAATATGGAGCGGTTGCCCTCCTTCAGCTCCTGTCTCAAATCAACAGTATATACGGCCGGCAATCTTCCCCCCGTCAGGCGCTCCTTCAAGACAAACAGCTTGTATTCCCCCGTCTCCGCACGATGATAAGCCTCCAGGGAGGGGGTTGCGGAACCCAGCACCAGACTGGCGCCGGAAAGGCGCGCAACCTCCATGGCTGTCTCCCTGGCGTGATATTTGGGCGAAGACTCGCTCTTATAGCTGCTTTCATGCTCCTCGTCCATGACTATCACACCAAGGTTCGGAAAAGGTGTAAACAAGGCTGACCTGGGACCGATGATCACATCGATTTCCCCGTTTTTCGCCCTCTGACACTGGTCATACTTTTCTCCCGGTGACAGGGTGGAATTCATAACGCTGACCCTGTCTCCGAATCTTCTGTAGAACCGCAATAACGTCTGATAGGTAAGGGCAATTTCCGGAATCAGGACAATTGCCTGTCTGCCCCGGCTTACCATCTCACCGATGATTTGCATATAAACTTCCGTCTTACCGCTTCCCGTAATTCCGTGAATCAGGTAGGTATCGGGATGTCCCTCATCAAAATCCCCTATCACTTCATCAACAATGTGTTGTTGTTCATTGCTGAGAGAATAGGTCACTCCCGCAGAAGTTTTCTTATCTCCCCCGAATCTGACGGGATTTCGAAGGCTTTCCGTGCTCACCACGCGGAGCGCTCCCGCTTTCTCCAGACTTTTTACGGTCTGCGCAGACACCCCAAGTTTTCCCGTCACCCATTCATAAGGAATACTTTCCTGCTCTATAAGTTCCTTCAGCAGTCTTTCTTTTGCAACCTGCCTTTTCCTTTTGCTCTCCCCGAGCAGGGAAATGATTTCCTCTTTCCCCATGGCGCGTTGCAGGGTCCGATGCTCCAGCTTTTTTACGGACTGTTTTGCCGGAAGCACGGTCTTCAAGGCCTGTATCATGGTGGAGCCGTAATTCCTGCGAATCCACCCTGCCAGCGCAATCATTCTGTCCTCCACCCCGACACCGTTTTTGACTATTTCCAGAATATCTTTTGTCCTTGCAGGGTCAAACTTGCATTGATTCCCAATGTCTATGACATAACCCTTCAGAAGCTTATTTCCGTTTCCGAAAGGCACCGTAACACACATTCCCGTCTCCAAAACATCCCGAAGCTTCTCCGGCACCCGGTACTGAAAAGGCTTATCCAGTTTTTCATGAGAGATATCCACAATGATATCTGCGTAAAGTTCCGGCAACTCTTCTTCTCCTTAGATGTGTTTTATCCCGCCATCCAACAATTCCTGTATGATGACCCGTTCATCCATGGGATATTTCTTTCCCTTGATTTCCTGATAATCCTCGTGCCCTTTCCCTGCCAGCACGATGATATCTCCTTCCTCCGCATGGGAGATGACATATGCAATGGCTTCCCGCCTGTCGCATATTTCCACATAAGCACCTGTTGTCTTCCCAATTCCCGTCTTGATATCCTCAATGATATCCCCGGGTTCTTCAAAGCGGGGATTGTCTGAGGTAATTACCGTCAGATCAGCCAGCTTTCCGCTGACCTCTCCCATTTCAAATCTACGAAGTCTGGAGCGGTTTCCCCCACAGCCGAACAGACATACAAGCCGGTGAGGTTTATACTCTCTCAGTGTTGACAACAGACTCTCCAGCGCCATAGCATTATGGGCATAGTCTATCATCAATGTAAATTTGTCCGATACATGTACTTTTTCTATTCTTCCCTTTACTTTCGCCTTCAAGAGTGCTCTGCATATGGTATCGGTATCTACATGAAAATGTCTGCAGATAGCGATGGCGCACAATGCATTATATACGCTGAACCGCCCGGGAGTAGGTACCTCCACATCAAAATTCATCAATCCTGCCACATGGAAGTCCACTCCCAGCTTTCCGGGAACATGCACCAGCTCCAAATTCTCCGCTCTCAGCATATTTTCTCTGCCCATACCGTAGGTTTCCAGTTCACAGGTATGTCCCTCCACGACCTTCTCCATATGTACATCGTCGCCGTTTACAATGCCGACTCTGCACTGTTTGAACAAAAGTCCCTTGCATGCCATATAATCTTCAAAGCTTGCGTGTTCGTTGGGTCCGATGTGATCCGGCTCCAGATTGGTAAAAATACCGTAATCGAATATAAATCCCTGTGTCCGGTGCAGCATTAATGCCTGGGAGGACACCTCCATAACCACTGCCTCCATTCCCGCATCCACCATTTTGGCAAAGGTTTCCTGCAGGATATAGGATTCCGGAGTGGTATTGCAGGACGGAATCACCGTATCACCGATAATTGTCTCAATGGTTCCCACCAAGCCGCATCTGATACCTGCATTTTCCAGAATGGATTTTACCAGATAGGTTGTAGTGGTTTTTCCCTTAGTTCCCGTAATCCCGATGACCTTCAATTTTTCCGCCGGATGGCCGAACCAGGCTGCAGAAATAAATGCCATTGCATATCGGGTATTCTCCACTCTGATGACTGTGATATCTTTCTCCGCCACGGTATCCTCTACCGGCTTGGACACTACCAATACCTTTGCACCTTTGTCCGCCACCTCGGCTGCATACTGATGCCCGTCAAAATTTGCTCCCTCAATACAGATAAAAAGGCTGCCCGGCTTTACCTTGCGTGAGTCATTCTCCACTGCACTGACTTCCACGTCCGTGCTGCCCTGTACACATTCATATTTTAATTTTTCCAACAAATCCGTTAGTCTCATGATTCTCCTCCTCCCCGTTTCAAAACAACACATTATATTTTACTCTATTTCCCGCTTTTGTACCACCTTTTTTTACAACAACAGCAAAGGAGCCCCGGCATACACCGGGACTCCTTCGCTATTTTCTTATGAGGGGGGAGATAGTGAGTTCATCAACTATCCGAAAACCATATTACCCAAAAAATGTGTCCAAAGTGTGTCCATTCTCTAATGTAAATCTAAAAAAGTCTAAAAAAATCGGTAAGTCTCTTTTCCATTACCACAAATCCGTCTTCTGTCGGTCTTTTGTACTGTTCATAGTCTTTTATATCCGCAAATGCTTTTGAATACTCACCGCTGCGACTTTTTACTTTTACCAAATCACTGCCCGGCAGATAATCCGCAACAAGCCGATAAAAACCGTCTCTGTTGCGATCATACGGCAGCACAATTTTTACTTCTTCCATTGTTTTCCTCCCGTACACTGTCCATTTTCTGCAGAGAACCCATTGTTCATACAGCTCACGTGTTTATACAAAAACGGCATCTGAGTGTCTCAAATGCCGTTTTTCAACGTTTTCGTTATTACTGTTTTTTACTTCGTCTGCTTCTTGGACTTCACTTTAGTCTTAAAGATATACCAAAGGCTTCCTGCCAGACAGATGGATGAATAAGTACCGCAGACAATACCTACCATCAAAGGAAGTGCAAAGTCACGGATGCTTGTAACACCCAGTATATACAGCACTGCAACCATAACAAAGGTTGTCAGGGAAGTAAAAATACTTCTGGACATGGTCTGTGTAATACTCTTGTTCACCACATCTTCCAGTGCATCCTTTGAAGTCATTACTGCCATATTCTCACGAACACGGTCAAAGATAACGATGGTAGCATTGATGGAATAACCTACGATAGTCAACATACATGCCACAAAGGTGTTGCTTACGGATATTCTTGCCGCAGCATAAAATGCAAGTACAACCAGAACATCGTGTAACAATGCAATAATACTGCTGACACCAAACCTTAAATCCTTAAACCGGATTCTGATATAAATCAGCATACACACAATGGCCACAACCACGGCAATAATGGTATCGCTCTTCATTTCCTTGCTGATGGTAGAGCTGATGGTCTCGGAGGTAATCATTTTTTCCTCGATACCGAATCTGGTCATGAGCATCTCGTTCAATGCCTCTCTCTGCTCTACATTCAATGAATTTGTCTTGAAAATAACCTCGTTGGAATCTTGCACCGTCTGAATCTGTACAGCGCTTCCGGTAATCTCCTCGATATAGGGCGCCACTTCGGTGTTTGCCTTTTCCAATGTCATTGCTTCATTAAAGTTTACCGTTGTCTGGGTACCACCCTTAAACTCCAGGCTGTAGTTTAAGATATCACCGGTGGATGCCTTGTTCACACCCATCATAACAAAGCCGGCAACGATAACGGCGAGAGATATTCCGATGAATAATCCTTTCTTGGAAAGAATATTCAGCGTCTTGTGTTCTCTTCCGACACCGTACAGTTTTTCACTCTTCAGGCCGATAGCATAGAAGGCGTACAGAATATATCTTGTAACCACCAGGGAAGTAAACATGGACAGCACGATACCGAGCGCAAGCGTCTGCGCAAAGCCCTTCACGGAACCGGGTCCCAGGAAAAGCAGTACAACCGCTGCAATCAAGGTAGTAATGTTTCCGTCAATAATAGCGGACAATGCCTTGTCAAAGCCGATTTTGATAGAATTGCGTACGGTTTTTCCGGAAGCAAGCTCCTCACGGATACGGGCAAAAATAATCACGTTTGCATCCACTGCCATACCGATTGACAGGATGATACCTGCGATACCGGGCAGTGTCAGTGTCATGTCAAAGCCGTTCAGCAAAAGAACAACCAACGCGGTATAGGCTAACAGTGCAATGGCAGATGCAAGACCGGGAATCAGATAAACCGCAATCATGAAAATAATTACGATAATCAAACCGATTGCCGCTGCCTTCAGGCTTGTTTCAATGGCATCCACACCAAGCTGTGCACCCACAACCTTGGAATGCAGCTCCTCCAGCTCCAGCTTCAATCCTCCGATTCGTATGGTAGAAGCCAGGCTTTCTGCCGCTTCGTAGGAACCCTGATTGGAAATCTGGGCTTTTCCGTCTGTCAGAATTGCCTGAACAGTAGGCGCGCTGACAATATTGCCATCATAATAGATACCCAGGGTTTCGCCCTTCGTATATGCGTTTCTGGTAGCCTCTGCAAACTTTTCCGTTCCTTCTTCCGTCATTGTCAGATCTACAATGTATTCCACATTGCCCATCTGCTGGTCTCGGATAGATGCTGCTCTGGCATCTGCCACATCGGTACCTTGTACCAGAATGGAGCCGTCAGCCAGAAGCTCATCAATGGTTTTGTTCATTGTGTAGACAATTCCCATCGTACCATCGGAATTCTGCACATACTGTCCCGTATAGTTGCGGTTTCCTTCGGAATCGGTTTCTGCAATGAAGTACAATGTGCCGGGTCTTCCCAGCTCTTTCAGGATTGCATTTGCATCGCTGACACCCGGAATCTCAATGTTGATTCTGTCAGCCCCTTCCTGATATACAATGGCTTCGGTGCTGTAGCCTTCAACACGCTTCTGGAGTTTGGCTATCGTGTCACTCATATCAGTGGAATCGGGTTCCTCATCCCCTACAACCTGATAGGTAATGCTGACACCGCCCGCCAAGTCAAGGCCAAGACTGATATCCGAAGCACTTCCCGTACCTTCTGCATCAATACCGAAGAAGTCCACATAGGTAACTCCCACCAAAAGCAGAAGGATGCAAAGCAGTATAATAATCGCTTTGTTCTTTTTCATGATTCTTTCGTCCTTTCTTTTATTGCTGTTCATCTTCCATTTCGGAGACTTTTAGCATAATTGCACATTCCACTCTCTTACGCTGCAGTTCACAGCCCACATCATAAGCGTCATTAATATTGCCGTGGAAATTATAGGAATTCGCGGCACAACCACCGCTGCAATAAAACTTTGCAAAGCACTTTTTACATTTTTCCTTCGCATAGACGTTACAGCACTTAAATTCGTTTCGAATGTCTTCCCGTGTCACGCCTTCATCCACATTTCCCATGAGAAAATCTTCATTTCCCACAAACTGGTGACAGGGATACAAATCTCCCCAGGGAGTCACAGCCAGATATTCCGTGCCGGAGCCGCAGCCCGACAGTCTCTTAGCCACACAGGGACCGCCCTCCAGGTCTATCATAAAATGGAAGAAATTAAAACCTCTTCCCTCCCTGCGACGCTTTATCATCTCCGCCGCAAGCTTGTCGTACTCTTCTTTCAGTTTCGGAAGATCTGCCTCCTGAATCGCATAGGAGTCGGAGGGCTGCGCCACAACCGGCTCCACGGATATCTGCTTAAAACCTAAATCCGCCAGATGAATCACGTCATTTGAGAAATCCAGATTGTTATGAGTGAAAGTGCCGCGCACATAATATCTCATCTGCTCACGGCTCTCCGCCACCTTCTGAAATTTCGGCACAATCAAATCATAACTGCCCTGCCCGCCGCGGAAAGGACGCATTCTGTCATGAACTTCCTTTCTTCCGTCGATACTGAGCACTACGTTTGCCATCTCTTTGTTGACAAACTCTAATATTTCATCATTTAATAACACCCCATTGGTTGTCAGGGTAAAGCGGAATTTCTTGTTATTCGGTTCTTCCAGGCTTCTGCCATACTCCACCAGTTCCTTAACCACCTGCCAATTCATCAGCGGCTCACCGCCAAAGAAATCCACCTCCAGGTTTACACGGTTTCCGGAATTGGCAACCAGGAAGTCAAGAGCCTTTTTCCCGACCTCAAAACTCATCAGAGCCCTTCTGCCATGATACTCGCCTTCTCCGGCAAAGCAGTACTGACAGGCCAGGTTACAATCGTGGGCAATATGCAGACATAATGCCTTCACCACAGTCTGCCTTTTCTTAAAATCAAACACATAATTCTCATAAATATCGGGAGCAAACAGCTGTCCGGAAGCCTCCAGCTCCAATACCTCATCCACCGCCTCCGTAATCTCTTCCTCGGGATATGGAATATTGGCAAGATTGAGAACCGCCGCCTTAATCGTGTCTGCATCCTTGATACCCTCGTCCACAAGGGGCTCTACCAACGGAATCATATCATAAACAATATCATCCACTACATGAACAGAACCACTATTTACATCCATCACAATGTTATAACCGTTGCTCTTATACTGATGTATCACAAATCTGTTTCCTTTCTAAACACAAGAATAAGCAGCGACCGGAATCGCTGCTTGCTCTAGTCAACTCTCTAGTACAATATCATTACTTAATCTTCTCACAGCTCTGGTTTCCGACTGTGCAGGAAGTCTTACATGCGGACTGGCAGGAGGTCTGGCATTCACCGCAGCCGCCCTTCTTCATGGACTCCTTTAAATTTCTTGTCGTCAAAGTCTTGATATGCTTCATCGTAAAATAGCCTCCTTATGGTTTCACAAGTCATTCAATCAATAAACATTCGTAGTATATCATAAAAATATTATTTGTAAAAGAGTTTTTTTAAATTTTCCAAGTCGTCCGTGTTCTGCACCGGATTGTCCTCACATAAAACAGCCATCAGATAATCCAGCTTCATCAGCGCAGCAAGGTCGGTTATGTAGTTGTCAGTGATATCCAACACCATCAGCATCGGCAGATTTTCCGTAAAGTTCAGGTTATCCAGTTCATGATTCGGTACATATAAATCCGTCAGATTCGGTGTATATTGTGTCAGCACATCCAATACCTCCTGCATGGGAATATCACTGTCAATGCTGCCGTAATCCCAGGTTCCGTCCTCCAAAAGGGAGGAAAAGGTAGTCCGCTCCAGCCACAGGTAGGTCAGGTTTTCACTGCGTGTCAACTTTTCCGGACATAAACCACAGTTCGCCCACTCCAGATTCAATTCCCGCAGATTCGGCAGTCCGAATACGGGACTGATATCACACCATACAAAGCTGTCTTCCAGACTCAGGTATTGCAGATTATCCAGGCTTGCGATTCCTTCCATAAATCCGCTGTAAACAGACATATCTACCAGACTCAGTCTCTCCAAGTCAGACAGACTCTTTAAGAATTCTCCGTCTCCCGAACCGGGACATTCGATGGTCAGCTCCGTAAGCCCTGTCAGCAGTGCCAGATTTGAAAATTTATCATAGCCTTCAATAGACAGACTTTTGAGATTCGTCATTGCGGAAAAATCCGGCGCTTCCATGGGCACATCAAACTGATAATCCACCCACAGTTCCAGCTCCTCCAGTCCGGTACAAGTCATCACGGGGGAAATATCCTCAACCTGATAATTGTCATCCAGATGCAATTCCGTCAGAGTATCCGCACAATCCGCCAGCGCATCAATCTTTTTGATTTCCGTACCTTTCAGAGACAGATACTGCAGATTATCCATTCCCGACACAAAGCCGATATCCTTCAGCCCCTGAGATTCTATGGACAAAGCAACAAGCTGGGGCATATCATACAGTTCCGAGAAGTCGGTAATATAGTCTCCGTTTTCAATATAAAGCCCTACCAGCCATTCAGCCTCGGAGATTCCTTTGATATTGTCCAGAAAGCCTGCATCCAGTTCCAGATATCCCAGTCCGGTATATTCCGAAATGACGGAAAAATCCTGCATTCCGAAGGTGCTGTCCGTACTCAGGAAAAACAACTGTGAAACATCCATATAATTCACCAAATCTTCCATTGATGCATCACAGCTTAAAAACTGCAGATTTTTTAAATTATGCCAATCGGTTCCGTAGCTCACGGATCCCTTATCGAGATACAGATATTCCAGCCCCTCCAGACACTTCAAATCACGGGTATCCACATACACATCCGAGTATAGAAACCAATTTGAAGTCTCATCCGAAAGTTCAATCCATACAGCCGTAACATCCGAATCATTCCACTCATAAATGTCAAGGTATATAATACTGCACAGCTCTTCGTAACTGATTTGGTCAACCGGTTTACCGAATACATCCTCCACCAGTCCAATCAGGAACTCACTCTCCGGGACAAAATAAGTACCTTTGCTGACGCCGGTACTTTCGCCGCTCTCACTGTCGCCTCCGAAATCCCTGTTCTCCCGGTTTTCTCTGATTGCGTTGAGAGTATCCTGATTTGCACCTTCCGTGGAAGAACCTCCCTCTGCTGCCGGTTCTCTATCCATTCTGTCTGCCACTGCGTCCGAAACATCCGTTAAACCGCTTCCGGCAAGCCCGAGCCAAACAAGCGCTCCCACCAAAACAATTGCAATCACAGAAACCACAGCTGCAAACGCCTTTTTGCCGGAAGACCGTGAAGCATCGCCCTTCTCCTTTACCGGCTTCTGTGTATTTACGGTGCTATAGCCCGCGGAGCTTCCCGGGTCTCTGTATCCGCAGTCCGGGCAAGTGGGAATTCCGTTAACTTCCACCAGCTTCTTGCTGCAGAGCGGACATTTCTTTTTTTCTCTCATCCTTCTTCTCCCTCACTTTTTCTTCGGTATTTCCAAACTATCATACACAAAAGCATACTGACGGTCAACCCGTCAACTGAGCATTCCTCCCAGCATTCCCCCGCCGGAGCAAAGCACAAGCGTTGTAAAAAAGGAATTTCCGGAAGTCACGGCATCTTCCCCCGCAGCGAAAGAAATGACAGCCAGAATCAGAAAATAAGAAATTCCTTCCAACAATCCCCAGACAAATTTCCGGTTTTTCATCTTCTTTCCTGCCAGAAAACCTGCCACAAAAGTGGATGACACATAAATAACAATAATTGCAACGGAAACTGTCTTTTCACCGAGTCCCGCCTTGAACAAAAGAAGTGAGAGCAGCATTAGCAGTGCCCCCGTCAGAGCATAGGCAAATAAAAGACATTTCAGCAGAAAAAGTACCGGTACCCCATCCGTTTTCGATGCTTGTTTCATATCCCCCTCCGATACAAATGTAAAATTTATGTTAAAAGCATATGCAAAATCAGATGCAAACTTGACAACAGCTTTTCCTATCATGTATATTTAGGTAATCATAATATAAAAAGGAGTGGATTTTTTTGGATGCCCCCGGTGTCATACAACTTATTTTCTTAATTATTCTTGTTATTCTGTCAGGCTTTTTTTCTTCGGCTGAAACAGCTCTGTCAACCGTAAACCGTGTACGGATGCGGACCCTCGAGGAAGAGGGAAACAAACGGGCCGCCCGCGTCAACAGAATACTGGAGAACTACAGCAAGATGCTCAGTGCCATTCTGATTGGCAACAACATCGTAAATCTGTCAGCCTCCGCACTGGCAACAACCCTCGCCATAAAAATCAATTTGGCGGTAGGTATCGCCACCGGTATTCTGACCATTGTCATTTTGCTCTGCGGCGAAATTGTTCCCAAGACATGGGCTATGACTTCTTCGGAAAAAATTTCCCTTTCATACAGCGGAATTATATATGGTCTCATGCAGCTTCTCACACCTGTTATCTTTGTTGTGGATAAACTCTCCAACGGGATTTTGCGACTGATGCATATCGACCCCAACAGCAAAATGGATACCATGACCGAAGCCGAGCTTCGCACTTATGTGGATGTAAGTCATGAGGATGGTGTCATTGAGAATGAAGAAAAAGAAATGATCTACAATGTGTTCGATTTTTCGGATGCTCTGGCAAAGGATATCATGATTCCGAGAATCAATATGGTAACCGTCGGCATTCAGGATTCCTACGAAAAGGTTTTAAGCGTGTTTCGGGAATCTATGTATACACGCCTTCCCGTATATCAGGACGACAAGGACAATATCATCGGCATTATCAATATTAAGGATTTTATTCTCTCCGATGACGAAGAACATTTTGATGTGAAAAATATTCTGAGAGATGCTCATTATACATATGAATTCAAAAAGGTTGCCGATCTTTTGATTGAGATTCGGGAAAAAACAACAAACGTTATTTTCGTGTTAAATGAATACGGCGCTACCGTAGGAATGATAACCCTGGAAGATTTGCTGGAAGAAATCGTAGGTGAAATCCGTGATGAATACGATGCTGACGAGGAAGAACTGATTCAGCAAAAAGGAGAACGCACCTGGCTCGTGGAAGGCAGCATGAAACTGGATGACATCAACGATGAACTGGGAACTTCCCTGGAAAGCGAGGACTACGATTCCATCAGCGGTATCATCATCGAATGTCTGGACAGACTGCCGGAAGACAACGAGGAGGTTACTCTGAAAAACGGAATTCACTTGAAAGTACAGGGAATCAGTCAAAACAGAATCAAAAAAGTATTGATGACTCTACCGGAGGAAGAAACGGAACAGGAAAGTTCTGAGTCGACAAAGGAGGAGCTTTCGTAACAGCCCCACCCACCCGGGTGGGGCAGAAAAACATATCTTATCTTAAGTGTATTCTCTGAAAATCACTCTGATTTCAGTACCTTTGCCAACTTCACTGTCAAGCTCCATTACCGCATCATGTTTGGCCACAATGTGCTTCACGATAGCCAGACCAAGGCCCGTTCCGCCTGTAGACTTGGAACGGCTCTTGTCCACCCGATAAAATCTTTCGAAAATTCTCTCCCGGTGCTCCTCCGGGATTCCGATTCCCGTATCTTTTACCGACAGCATAACCTGCCCGTAACCACATTCTCCGTTACTTCCCTTTTTCACACTCACCGTCACACTGCCTCCCGCATTGTTGTAACGAATTGCGTTATCACAGAGATTATATAACAGTTCTTCTATCATCTGTTTATTTCCCCTGATATAACATTCCTCACCCACTGCGGTAATCTTGACATCGTGCTTCCCGGCATTCATCTGCAGCATCTCCGTGCAGGTTTCCGCCAGTTCAAACAGATTCAGTTTTTCAAAAGATTCTTCAGCCTCTCCGCTGTCCAGCTCGGAAAGGCGGATAATATCATTAATGAGTGTCAGTAACCTGTTCGCACTGTTGTGTATACCCCGGGCAAACCGGACAACATCCTCATCCGATGCCATACCCGTCTCTATGAGCTCCGCATATCCCGATATCGATGTGAGGGGCG
Source organism: Lachnospiraceae bacterium (assembly GCA_022769665.1). Lineage (GTDB taxonomy): Bacteria > Bacillota > Clostridia > Lachnospirales > Lachnospiraceae > Acetatifactor. The sequence goes on from JALEIR010000046.1 coordinate 30,019, forward strand.
TTTTCAGTTCATGGGACACATTTGCCGTAAACTCCTGACGCATCTGTGCATTTTGCAGAATACCCTGATGCTGTTCCCGTATCATCTTAACGAACGGCGCAAGCTCCTCATAATCTGTACAGTCACATTCCGCATCCATGTTTTCCGCCAACTGTTCAATGGGCTGAATCAGCTTCTCCGTCAGGAAATAGGCCATACCGAGGCTCATGAGAATCAGAACCGCCAGTATCCAGAGAATGGTGGGAAATGCACTACTGAAAATACTGACTATACTCTCAGCGTCCTTTGCAACGCGAAGTACATTACCGTTTTCCAGACGTAAAGCATAATAAAACGTATTGATGGAAAGTGTGCTGGAGCGCCGCACGGACTCACCTTCCCCTGTCTCCAATGCTTCCCTGATTTCCGGCCTGTCACTGTGGTTTTCCAGTTCACTGCTGTCAACCTCATTGTCATATAATACATTGCCCTTACTATCCACCATCGTCAGTCGGATTCCGCCTTCAGCCAGTTTCCGACCCCACTCCTCAGGTATCGTATCCGCATACATATCCCGCACCAGAGTTGTGTAATCCTTCAAATCCGCCGTCACCTGTCTGCGGAATAAGTTGTAATATACAGCGGTAACCAGTCCGGTAGTCAGCACAATTGCCAGTATTGATATAACAACAAACATCTTATTGATTCTTTTTTTCATATGTTCATTTCTCCGCTACTCTTTCAGTATATAGCCCACGTTTCGTACCGTCTTAATCATAGCACCTGCTTCTCCCAGCTTCTGGCGCAGGGTCTTCATGTGCATGTCCAATGTTCTGGATTCCCCTTCAAAATCCGTACCCCAGATACGATCCAAAATCATCTCACGGGTAGTGACAATTCCTGCATTGGTGAGCAACAGTTTCAACAACTCATACTCTTTAAAGGTCAGCTCCACCGGTCGTGCTCCAACCGTGACGGCATGCTTCTCCCGATCCAGTGCTATATCGCCGAACTTCAGTATCTTCGCCTTCTCTTCCGGCTTGGCGCTTCTGCGCAACATGGCCTTTACCCGGGAAATCAGTTCCATAACCCCAAAGGGCTTTGTCATATAGTCATCCGCTCCGATATCCAACCCTTTCACCTTATCAATTTCCGTTGTTTTTGCTGTCACCATAATGATGGGGACCAACACGGTTTCCCTGTCCGAACGCAGCTTTTTTACAATACTTAAGCCATCCTCGTCCGGCAGCATGATATCCAGCAGAATCAGATCCGGCAACTCGTGCTCCAACGCTTTGTAGAAGTCCTTTGCCGTCTCAAAGCCCTCCACACGATAACCGACATTTGTCAGCGCAAAGCTCTCAATCTCCTGTATGCTCTTGTCATCTTCCACTACATAAATCAGTGCCATATTATTCACACCTTCCATTAACTACATTCCACTTTAATGTATCGCATTGCCAAATGCAAGCGATAATTAAGGCAATTTGTATCTCTCTCTGTACACATGAACCTTACCCGCAAAATCAATGTTATCCTCTGTTTTCAATTCATCCAGATAAGCGTGAGGTTCCTGCTCCTCTCCCTTTTCCTGCAGCATGCAGACAGCGATGTTGGAGCAATGATCTGAAACTCGTTCCAGATTTGTTGTGATATCCGAAAGAATAAAGCCAAGCTCAATGGTGCATTTTCCCTTCTGCAGTCTTTTCACATGCCGTTGCTTGATATCCTTATTCAAACCGTCAATCACCTCTTCCAGCGGTTCCACCTGTACTGCCAGCCCCATATCCTCCTCTGCAAAACATAGCATAGTAATTTTTAGGATATCATGGACGGCTCTCGTAAAGACTTCCAGCTCCTTTCCGGCCTTTTCGGAAAACTGCAGTTTTTTCACGTACATTTCCTCCGCAGCTTCCTTTACATTTCGTGCATGGTCAGAAATACGCTCAAAATCGCCGATACAGTGCAAAATGGAACTCAATGTATGACTGTCCTGTTCCGACATATCCTTTGCGCTCAGACGCACCAGATAACTTCCCAGCGCATCCTCGAATTTGTCCACACGGCTTTCCAGTTCAACCACCCGACCGGCTGTTTCTTCGTTGTATTCCTCCAGTAGACTCATTGACAGGTTCATTGCCTCTTCTGCCAGCCCGGCCATGTTTACCGCTACGGTACGACTCTGTTCCACTGCGTAAGCAGGCATCTCCAGGAAGCGTGAGTCCAGAAGCTGTAATACTTCATCCTCATGCTTTTCCTCCGGCATATCTTCATCTCGTATCGTGAGACATGCCAGCTTTACCAACACCTTGGAAAAAGGAAGCAGGCATACGGTCGCAGCGATATTAAACACAGTGTGGATGGCTGCAATACCAAAGGGTGTTGCGGTTTCCTCCAGGAAACCAAAGGGATGAAACGCATTTACCGCATAAAACACAGCCATAAACAAAACCGTTCCGATAATATTGAAATAGAGATGGACCAATGCTGCCCGCTTTGCATTTTTATTGGCACCCACACCGGAAATCATGGCTGTTACGCAAGTACCGATATTCTGCCCCATAATAATGGGAATTGCCGCACTGTAACCTACAGCGCCCGTTGCGCACAGTGCCTGTAAGATTCCGACAGATGCCGAGGAGGACTGAATTACCGCTGTGAGCACCAGTCCTGCCAGCATTCCCAGCACCGGGTTGGAAAAGCGGGTCAGAATCCCGGTAAATTCCGGCACATCGGCAAGGGGCGCCACCGCATTACTCATGGTATTCATTCCAAACATCAACACAGCAAAACCCAGCATTACCGTCGCCACATTTTTCAGTTTATCTTTATGGGAGAACATGAGAATTCCCACGCCGATGATTGCCAGTATGGGAGAAAAAGACGTGGGTTTACACAGCTTTACCAAAAAAGAGGAGCTGTCTATTCCCGCAGTTCCAAGAATCCAGGAAGTAATCGTTGTACCGATATTGGCACCCATGATAATTCCCACTGCCTGCTGCAGTTTCATGATGCCCGAATTGACAAATCCGACCACCATAACCGTAGTGGCAGAGGATGACTGAATCACCGCAGTCACCCCCGCGCCCATCAGTACGGCTTTGAAGGGATTGCTTGTCAGTTTTTCAAGAATGCTTTCAAATTTTCCGCCGGACAGCTTTGCAAGGCCATCACCCAGCATGCTCATTCCGTAAAGGAACAGAGCCAGTCCGCCCACCATTGTAAGGAAATCAAAAAAACTCATACATAATCCTCTCTTTTACATAACTTTTACAGATTTTATTTTAAAGTTCCTATGTAAAATCTATAACCAGCCAATGTAAAATCTATGTAAAGTTTAGTAAATTTCCTTCCCTTCTATTTGTCCTGTCAGGCGAAACAGGGTCCATTCTGCCACATTTACCGCGTGATCACCGATCTTTTCAAGATACTTCGCAATCATCAGATTATCTACCACACTGTCCGCATCCAGGGACTGGTTCCGGATTGTCTCCATCATTTTGTCCTTCATTTCATTGAACAGGGAATCCACCCCGTCATCACTGTCGATTACCATTCGTGCAGTTTCGGCATCTCCCTCAACAAAAGACTCCACAGCTTCCCGAAACATAGTACGCGCTTCCTCCAGCATACGAAGAAGGATGACATCTCCGTCTTTCTCCCCCACTGCCGCATTTCTTCTCAGAAACAGTTCAGCCATATCCGAGACATGGTCACCGATTCTCTCCAAATCGGAAACGGCTTTCAATGCTGCGGAGACCAGACGCAAATCTCTCGCCACCGGTTGCTGTTTTGTCATCAGCGCAAGGCACCCGGCTTCAATACTTCTCTGCATATCAACGATATTCCTGTCACTGTCTGCCAACAGATTCAATGCATCCCTGTCGTCAGCCTTTATCGCCAGAAGCAATTTGTTCAAACCGATTTCGGCATACTCCCCCATTTCTTTTATTTTTTCCTTCAGCTGTTCCAACTCCTGCTCAAAAATCAATCTTGGTGCCATCATTCATTTCCTCCTTAGCCGAAACGCCCTGTGATATAATCTTCCGTCCTCTTATCCTTTGGTCTGGAAAAGATTGTTTTCGTCTCTCCAAACTCCACTACCTCACCTACCAGGAAAAATGCCGTGTCGTCTGATACTCTGGCGGCCTGCTGCATATTGTGGGTTACAATCACCACAGTATACTTTTTCTTCAGCCCCTCCATCAGTTCCTCAATCTTCAAGGTGGATACGGGATCCAGTGCAGAAGTGGGTTCATCCATCAACAGCACCTCCGGTTCCACTGCCAGCGCCCTGGCGATACAGAGTCTCTGCTGCTGTCCTCCCGAAAGTCCCAGTGCAGACTTGTGTAATCTATCCTTCACCTCGTCAAAAATAGCGGCTCCCCGAAGTGCTTCCTCTACAATTCCATCCAGTTTCTGTCTGTTCTTTATCCCGTGAAGCCTGGGACCATATGCGATATTGTCATAAATACTCATAGGAAAAGGATTGGGCTGCTGAAATACCATTCCAACCTTTTTGCGAAGAAGCGTGGTATCCACTCTCTTATCATAAATATCCTCTCCGTCCAAAAGAACCTTTCCCTCAATCCTCACATTTTCCACCAAATCATTCATCCGGTTAATACACTTTAAGAAGGTGGACTTACCGCAGCCGCTGGGCCCGATGAATGCCGTTACGGCATGGTTTCTGATTTCCATATTCACATCTTTCAGAGCATGATTTGTTCCGTAATATAAATTTAGATCTTTCACCGATATTTTACTTTTATCCATTTTTATCCCTTATCCGCACGCTTTGTCGTGCACTCAAATCAATCGTTCAATATACTTTTCGCATGAACCTAACTTTTTTCACTACGCCTTACGAAATTCTCCGGTCACCAGTTTCAGCAGCAGATTGATGATTAACACGATAACAATCAGCACACAACCGATGCCAAAGGCCGTATCGTACTTTCCGTTCTGCATCTGCAGATACAGTTCAATGGTCAAAGTTCCTCCGGACTGCAATGTTTTCGCACCCAGTCTCTCCAGATTTTCCAATAGGTTGCCGCCAAGCTTGGGCAATAATCTGGCGCTGCCCGCCGTAAACAACAGAGCAGCTGACTCGCCCACAATTCGTCCCACTGCCAGAATTATCCCGGTAAGGATTCCGGATTTTGCAGAAGGCAACAAGATAGTGCGAATCATATACCACTTTGTCGCGCCCATTCCCAACGCACCGCTCCGATAACTGTCAGGCACAGTGCGCAAGGCTTCCTGGGTATTGCGCACAATCAACGGCAAAACCATCAGGCTGAGAGTCAAAGCACCTCTCAATAAAGAATAATCCAGACCCATCATGCCGAAGAACACATAGCCGAACAGACCGAAAATAACAGAAGGGATACCGGATAAAGTTTCGGTCGTAAATTCAATGAGGTTAACCAGCCTTCCCGGCTTAGCATACTCATTGAGATAAATTGCTCCCCCGACCCCAATAGGTGTGGCAATTAACAACGTAATTATGATTATGTACAGGGTGTTTACAAAATTTCCGGCAATTCCCACCGTCCCTTTTAAAGCACTGGTGACACCGGTTAGGAAATCAATGTTGACAACCCCGATTCCCTTGATAAACACATAGCCGATAATTCCAATTAACAGCATTACCGATAGGAATGCCGCGCCGTATATCGTTCCCAGCAAAAAGCTTTCAGCCGGCCGTCTCCGCTTCCGGTACAGAGTGTCCGTAACGTCATCCCTTTTTCCTGCCGCAGTGGCTTTTACACATACCTCACTCATCTGCCTGCGCTCCTTTCTTCAATATGCCGTTCAATATAATGTTGATGACCATAATGAATATAAACAGCACAAGTCCTATGGTAAACAGCATCTGTCTGTGCGTTCCTTCCGAATAACTCATCTCACTGACAATCGCTGTAGTCAGGAACCGTACGGAATTAAAGGGTAATGGCATATTGACACTGCTTCCCGATACCAGCGTTATTGCCATAGCTTCTCCGATTGCCCTGCCCACACCGAGAACCACGGCTGTGACAATTCCTGATTTTGCTGCCGGAAGAATGGACCTGAATATTGTCTGCACATGAGATGCTCCAAGCGCCAGTGAGGCGGCTTTGATGCCGGGGTGCACCGCACGGATGGAAGTCTCGCTGATATTGATAACCGTAGGCAGTATCATGACGGCCAGCACCAATACCGCAGATATGAGATTGGCACCTCCGGTAAACTGATGGGTCTTGGAATCCGCAAAAATCACCAGCTCCAGCTTATACATCAAAGGGTTTATCAAATAGATGCCCAGAAGGCCGTAAATGACAGAAGGAATTCCCGCCAAAAGTTCCACCGCCGGTTTTACGATTCTTGCCACCCTTTTGTCAGCCACTTCCGCCAGAAAGACCGCTGTCAGAATTCCGATTGGAACACCGATGAGTATGGCCAGCGCGGTTCCCACAATTGATGTGATAATAACGTACAAAATCCCATACTTCGGTTCTGCCGCGGTAGGCTCCCATACTGTTCCGAACAGAATTTCCTTCAACCCAACCTTAAATATTGCGGGAGTTCCGCTGATAATCATATAAAGGGTAATGGAAGCCACTGCAAGAATGGCAAAAGAGGCGCAAACCGTAAAGATTGCCTGCGCCACATTTTCCACAACCGCTTTATTCTTTTTACTTCCCACTATGGTGCCAAATTCTACGGTCTGTGTATTCATATCTCCTGCCCTTTCTTATTTACCGAACAGTAATCAGTCCCACCTTTGCTGCGATTTCCTGTCCTTCCTCGCCCAGCACATAATCAAACCATGCCTGAACCAATTCGCTTTGCTCGGAAATCTCACCCTTGGTCGCCATAACGAAAGGTCTGCTCAGGAAATAATTACCGGCCTTAACATTTTCTGCGGTAGGCTCCACACCTTCCAGTGCCAGTGCAATCACACTGTCATCCACTACGTCCAGAGATACATATCCGATAGCGCCGGGTGTGGAAGCGACCTTTGCCATAACAGCACCGGTGCTGTCCAGCTCATTTGCATAAGCGCATGCATCCGCAATACCGAGAAGTTCCTCGAAAGCGCCTCTGGTACCGCTTCCTGCTTCACGTCCCACAACAACGATAGGTGCATCTGCTCCTCCAACCTCAGACCAATTGGTAACAGCACCGGTATAAATATCTGTTAACTGCTGTTTGGTCAGATTGGTAACGGTATTTGCGGTGTCAACGCACACGGCAATTCCGTCAATTGCCACGATATTCTCAACAGCGCCGTTTGCCTTTTCCTCATCCTTTAAGTTTCTGGAAGAATTTCCGATATCTGCATTACCGGAATTCACTGCTTCAATACCGGCGCCGGAACCGACGAACTCTGCGGTTACGGTTACATCGGGATACTTTTCCATGAAGCTTTCTGCCAAAGCGGTAGCAAGTTTTTCCATAGAAGTGCTGCCTACCATCTGAATGGTGCCGGACAAAGCTGCTGTTTTGTTGTCCTCAACGCTGCTCTCTTCAGTCTTGCTTTCCTGGGATGTGCTCGCTGCAGCAGAACCCTGAGAACTTGTTGAAGTATTGTTTCCGGCTGTTTCCCCACAACCCGTCATGCACATTACACTCAATGCACATGCGCTAAGTAACGCAATCAATTTCTTTGTTTTCATAATTTTCTCCTCCATTTTTCCGGCTCTTTTCATTGGATATTTGACACCATCATCCCGGATTTGGATTCTCCTGAATCTATACAATCCTGCATTCGAGTTTTCGAATCCGATTGGTTCCCCGAATCTGATTCCCTGAATCCGGTTTCTCATGAGCCATGATTATGTCTTTTTCTTTTTACAATCAGGATGATAACAGAAAAAAACGGAGGAAAATATCACGTCCGGGTAACAAGTTTGTAAGATGAATGTAAAATCTCATGCTGTCCACACGGTAGCAAGAATACCGTCTGCAATGGCCTGAGCAATTTCATCAAAGCGTTCGTCAAAGAGCTGATTGTCCGCATCCGTGTTGATAAAACCAACCTCCACCAATACCGCCGGCATCTGCGTTCTGTTCAACACCACCAGATTCGGACGCTCATTGACCCCATGATTCACAAAACCGACTTCTTCCAGCCGGATATTAATGTTTTCTGCCAGACGCGCTGCCTCTCCGTACCTGTTGTAAACAAGACTTTCGATTCCGGTATATTGGTTTGGATAAGGGCTGGAATTCCGATGAATAGACACAAAGTAATCAGCTCCTACAGCATTAGCCTCCATGGCCTTCTGATACGGTGATTCATAGATATCCGTGGTTCTTGTGTAATAGACATCCATCCCGTTCTCTTCCAGTATATTTCCCACTGCCCAAGTTAAGGCAAGTGCATCATCCTTCTCCTGCCGCCCGGTGTAGGTCGCGCCCGGGTTGACGCCTCCATGTCCGGCGTCCAGTGCAATAAGCGCCATAAAAACGCCTCCCGCATAGCTTTGTATATGCTATGCAGAAGGCGCATAAATGTGCTTGTCTGTATTCTGTTTTAACTGGGATGCGCCTCGGCGCATAAATGTGCTTGTCTGTATTCACACTAAACTCACTTTACTAAAATTAGCCCATTCCGCCGAAGTCTTCTGTCATGAGACAATTATTTTGCATTTACAAGGTCTCGTCGACTGCTGCTCCCTTGATATCCTCTGCAAGCAGCTTCATTTTGTTTAGAATACTCTGTACTTCCTGCTTAACATCGTTCTGCGCCTTATCTGCCGATACCAGTTCTGCCAAAGACATGGATTCAAAAAATTCCTCTGTCTGCTGCTTCCCATCCTCCTGTTTCTCAGAAATTTTCTCTTGTACCTGCCGCTTCTGTGCAATTGTCTCGGCCTGTTCTTCCCGTATTTTTTCCTGCTCTTCCCGCTTCTGTGCGATTGTTTCAGCTTGTTCTTCCCGTTTCTCGCTGGCCTCGTCGATTTTCTCCTTTGCATCCTCCATCGCCATGCTGACAGTTTCTTCTCCTGCCGCCTCCAGAATAGCATCCGCTTGCTTTCTGGCTTCACCCATGGGATTATGCTTCAAGCGTTCAAGCTTCGTTCCGCGTATCACAGCATTCTCCTCCAGAACTTCATTTTCATTGTCTGACAGTTTTGCCCGGTATTCCTGCTCCTCCCGGGAAAGGTCAACCGCTTCGGCAAAGTAATCCGACTTTGATACTTCTCCCGCTTCATAGGCCTTCTCCAGACTTACTCTTCTCTCTGCAATACCTGCAGCCTCCTCCTGCAGGATTTTCCTTTCTCCTTTCAGTTCATCTATCTTCTGCTTTCTATTCTCTATATCCTCATCTACCGCCCTGTCACCGGAAAAGGCATCTCTTACCAACCTCATGGCTTGTTTTTGTGCTTTTTCCTTTTTTGCAGAAATTCTGTCCTGTAATGTACTATTCCGCACTCCATTACCTACATATATATTTTTGCGCTGGCCACTATCATGCTCCTGGGTTTTCTTATCGACATATTCGGTTTTTTCTGATTCATGCTTTCCGACAACTGCCCTTTCGGCCTCTGCACCTGCATATAATGTAATGTTTTCTCTAACCTTCATCTCTAATTTTCTCCCTCATTACTTTTATTTCTGTTTATATTTACCGCGATATTCCTATCCTGCTCTTCATGCAAATAAATTTGTTCAATAAATATATCGAACTTTTGTCCAATTTAATTACTCCTTGTTCGAAAAAGTGTTTCTCTGCCAAATGTTTCTCAATGCTGCTAAAATATTTTGAACAAATTTATGAAACGGTATTATCCATTACCGGAG